>JAYSRS010000324.1:0-4586 GCA_043720935.1 Saprospiraceae bacterium | reverse complement strand
TTCGCACATACTAATTCAATGTGAATTTGCCCTTTTTTGTTGGAAAAACACCCTATTTTTTTGAAAAAACTAGAGCATACATTTTAAATCAGTACCATTGATTTTAATGATAATAATGAGCGAAGACTGATAAAAAATGAATGAGACATTTACCAGTACAAAAAGTTCATTTTTAAGCAAATGTACAGCAAAATTCTTCTTAATTTTTCAAAAAATAGCCCCCTCAGTATTTTAGGCTTTTTGACCTTAAAATATCCCAATATTCATAAATATCTCCTATCGTTTCAAGTCATTTTTTCAAAATTCGACACTCAACGCGACGATTCATTTGCCGCGCTTCTTCCGTATCGTTCGGCTGAATCGGTTGTGTTTGTCCGAAGCCGTTTGTTATCATGCGACGTGGGTCAACGCCGTTTTCTATCAAAAACTCACGGACTTGTGCAGCGCGGCGGCGGCTCAATGTGAGGTTGTAATCAGGCGTTCCAACGTTGTCCGTATGGCCAATAATTTCTATTTCAAGCGTTGGATTATCAAGCATGATGCTGGATAATTTGTTGAGTTCGACATTGGAACGAGGCAATAAATCGGCTTTGTCGGAGTCGAAATAGATGTTTTTCAAGCGAATAACTTTCCCCACTTCCAAGGGCAAACGCGTCAAATCGTCGTCTTTTATCGGCACGCGTTTTATGGGGTCGAGTTTTTTTAAGGTAATATCATCGAGGTAATAGTAGGCAAAATTTAGCCCATTTACTGAGGGGGATGCCATGATACTCGTCGTTTCGTCTTCGTCAAAATTGCCGATTATCAGCCATTCTGCTTCGGTTGTGGCCGTAAATTTCATCGAAAAATGCGCCCAACTCCCGTTTTTTGCTTCCAAAATTTTGGCTGACTTGACCTGCGGTTTGACCGTTTTCAAGCAAGGTTCACCAACGATACTGATTTTTTTTTCTGAAAAATAAACACCTAAGTTGTTGATTCTCAAAGATTTGGGCAATTGAGAATACCAAAAATCTAGGTTGTAGTTCTGCCCGACGACGAGCGATTCAGACAATTGAATTTGCATATATTCTCTACAATGTGGTTTGCCATTCACGCAGCCGTAAACCGTGATGCCCGTGAAGTTCACGCCGCCGTGAGCTGTTTGTTTGCCAAATCCTTTGTCGGCCCAACTTGCAGGTACACGCACCCGTGGCCCGTAAGCGTCGGGCGAGGCCGTTGTCGGCGACGTCCAATATTTGACGACATTATCAAAGTCAATTCCTTTGTAATACCAACCAATCGGGAAGCCGTCGAACTCTTCAAAACCGCCGTTTGGAACGAGATTGGGCTGTGGGGTTTCCGCATTTTGAGCGTTGACGCTCGTTGTGAAGCAGAAAAAAAGAAGGAAAAATGAGTAGAATAAGGACTTCATCGGTTGTCATTTCGTTTTTTCGATAATAAAAACGTCTTCGTCATTGGCTTTCATAAAATAGCGTTCGCGGGCGAATTTTTCGCTATTGTTTTGCATATCGAGGCGTTGTAGCTCGACTTCTTTCAATTTATTTTGATAAAAAACCTTATCGCTTTGCAAGCGATTGACCGTCCGCGTCAAGCGGTATTGCGTCCAAACGCTCGCTTTGTCGAAGAAAAGCATCCATAAAAGGAACAGTAAACCAACCAAAAAAGCGCGATTCTGTAAGCCTTTGGGCAGTTGCTGCACAAAAGGTTTAAAAGGATTAAGTATTTTACGGTCGCCGATAGCCATGTTAAGTGATAAATTGTAAGTAAAAAGTGATAAATGAATTGTTGTCTTGTCCTGAAATAGATTGACCTTGAAGAATCAAAATTTTATTGCAATTAATTGATTTTAAATGAGTTCCAATCTGACGCGGGTTTGAAACCCGCGTCAGATTTTCTAAAAATATATAAAACGCACGACTCAGTATTTTTCACAAAACGTGCCTAAAATCGACAGTAACGCTTACATTTGCTCGGTACAACGTGGCGCAAACCTGGGTCGCGTCACGCCTGAAACCTACGACAAATAACGCAGTCTAATCCAACCATCTTTCGTCATCAAACCTATTTCATATTTAATGAAAAATTACTATTATCCAATTATTGCCGCACTCCTTGTAAGTATGGTGAGTTGTGTCAAAACATCAAATAAACTACACGTTGGAGCTTTTTCTAAGGAGAAAACGGCAGAAAACGTGCCTAAACGCACCTCAACCGAGCCAGGTTATTATCCACAATGGTTTGAGAAACATAAGAACGAGCAAGGCATCGTTCCCGATGGTTTGACGGGTCAATGGTTCGCACACGACCAATTACGAGCCCCGCAACCCGAAGGCGCAAGCCCCATTTTGAGCATCGAAAATCTCGCGGCAACAACGACGCAACAAGCGGGGCGCACCCGTGCGGTCATGGTGGATGTGACAAATCCTAATAAAATGTTTGCGGGCTGTGTGAGCGGTGGCTTGTGGCGTTCGACGGACGGCGGCGCATCTTGGACGGCTATCAACGATGCGGCGTCAAGTTTGTCGGTGACGTGTATCGTTCAGAATCCATTGAAAACCAATGAGATATACTACGGAACGGGCGAAATTCGCGCAGCAAGTCAAGACGTTGCGGGGGAAGGAATTTTCAAATCAACGGATGGCGGTCTGACGTTTGCGCAATTGCCCTCAACGATTAACAACAGTGAAATGCGGCGGTGTAATTATATGGCGCATAGCCCGACGGATAGCAACACCGTTTATGTTGGCACGGCAAGCGGCTTGTGGATGTCGAAAAATAGTGGCACAACTTGGACAAAAATACTGACGGGGGCCAATAATGGCATCATTGAACATCCCGACGGACGGATTTTGACAACTGTGCAAGGCGTGGCCGCAACGAGTGGCATTTTTAGGGCCACAACGGGCAGTAATTTTGTCAAAATGACCAATCCGACTTTTCCAACGGCAAATGTTGGCCGCACGTTGATTGCCAATTGCAAGGCGTTTCCGAATGTCGTTTATGCCCTATTTTTTGGCAATGACTATGCAGGAGAAGGGAATCTAGGGTTGTTCAAAAGCGCCGATTTTGGCACGAATTGGTTGAGGATGGACAACGATTCGACGCCAAATCGGACAATTGGGTCTAGTTATCAAGCCTATTGTCAAGTGCTTGGGGTGCATCCGACCGACTCAAATCGCGTTGTTATTGGGGCAGTCAATCTTAGAAAATCACTTACTGGCGGCACATCCTACACGTTTCTTGGTAACGGTCATGCCGACAATCACACGTTTGTCAATCTCGAAAATTCTGACAATTTTCTCATCGGCAGCGACGGAGGTGTTCATAAAATGACGTGGCCAACGGCAACAACGGCGCAAAGTCTTAACAATCGCTACACAACGTTCCAATTTTATGCGGGCAATTACGCGCCACGCGGCAAAATCGCCGTCGGTGGTACGCAAGACAACGGCACTTGGCGGTTTTTGACAACCCTCGCACGGTCTTCGCAAGGCGGTGACGGCGGTTATTGCCATGTCAGTCAGCAAGATTCGTCGGTGGCGTATTTTTCTTACCAAAATGGGGTTGTCAATCGCTCGACAGGTTTTATTGGTGGCACAGGCTTGACTTCTGCAAATCCCACAACGGCGGTGGCAGAAGGCGTCGATTTCATCAATGAATTTCAAATAAATTATACGGATGGCAATCAATTGTACTATCGAACGCACAAAGGTTTGTGGCGAACGGTTGACCGTGGCGTCAATTGGACGCGTTTGAATGCGGCTGATTTAGCACCACGCATCCAAGCGGTTGGCGTGTCAAATGAGTTAAACCCAAGCGTCTATATCGGTGGAAACGGCTGTTTTTACCGTTTTGATTCGGCAGCAACTTCGACGGCGGCAACGAATATGAAGGATTTACGCACCAATGTTCCCGATTCGGTCAATCAATATGCGTGGGGAACGATTGCGGCACACCCCTCAGTAAGTTCGACAATTTACGTCGGTATGACCACAACGGGGCCTCGGCCTCGGGCGTGGCGCATTGAAAATGCACACACGGCAACGCCAAAATGGGAGAATATTACGGGCGATTTGGCGGCAAATTTACCTGTTTATCAGATTCAACCACATCCCGATAAGCCCGATAGCTTATTGTTTGCGGCCACGGCTTTCGGGTTTTACGTGTCGAGTAACAACGGAAAAAATTGGGTGAAAGACACCCGCATTCCAAACGTCCCGATTTTTGAGTTGCGTTTACGTGCCGCCGACCGAACGTTGTTTTTGTTCACCCACGGACGCGGCGTGTGGTTTATGCAACTCCGCGATTACACCAACGGCGGCAACGTAACGGGTGTAAAAGATTTTGATGCCAGTATGAAAGTAAATGTTTATCCAAATCCTGCCGCCGATGTCTTAAATATCGAATCAGATACCCCCCTCAGTATTTTGCAAATTTTTGACCTCCGTGGCCGCGAAATCCTGTCGGATTTGACCGCATCGAACACCATTAATATAGGTATGCTTCAAAATGGGGTGTATTTCCTCAAATTGTTCGATAAAAATGGGCGGTTTACGACGCGGAAGTTTGTGAAAAATTAACAGGTA
>JAYSRS010000323.1:0-1637 GCA_043720935.1 Saprospiraceae bacterium | reverse complement strand
TCAAACCCGCGTCAAGTTTTGTGCTAAATAATTTAAAATCAATAATTTGTGAAAATTAGCGACCCCTCAGTATTCTTATAAATAATTTAGTCGAAGCACTTATAACTTTTCACTTATAACTTTTCACTTTTCACTTATAACTTTTCACTTTTCACTTATAACTTATTACTCAATATGCCTGTTTGGTTTTTTTATACGCTTGTTACGCTTGCTGCCGTCGTCGGCATGGAGTTCATGGCTTGGCTTACGCACAAGTACGTGATGCACGGTTTTCTGTGGTCTTGGCACGAAGACCATCATTTGCCACGACATTTGAAAAATCATTTTTTTGAAAAAAATGACCGTTTTTTCTTGGTTTACGCCGTTCCAAGTGCCTTTTGCTACATTTACGGCTCGGCGATGCAAACGTGGTGGGTCTTTTTTGTAGGCATCGGCATTTCGATTTATGGATTAATTTATTTCCTTATTCACGACGTTTACATTCACCGTCGTTTCGAGTGGTTTCCGTTGCTCGACAATTTTTACTCCCGTGCTATCTTACGCGCTCACGGGTCGCATCATGCGAAGCAAACGAAGGAACATTCGGAGTCCTTTGGTTTGTTGTTTATTCATCCAAAATACTTCAAAAAACGTTCCGCGTGGCGCAAAACGGTGAAGGATGAATATGAATCCGAATTATAAAATGGCCCACAGATTGGACTGATTGAGTTGATTTACGCTGATTTTTTCTTTAAAATCAGCGTAAATCAACTCAATCAGTCCAATCTGTGGGTCAACAAAACGAAATAATGGACGAGCAAAATATCCTCATTTATGGGCGGCACCCGATTGCCGACGCAATTCGGGCCAACAAGCGGTTTGAAAAAATCATGATGCAACAAGATTTGCGCGGTGAAGCCGAAATAGAAATTCGGCAACTCTCAAAAGCGAACGGCATACCCCTCAGTATTGTGCCGCGTGAAAAGCTGTCGAAGATGGCAAACGGCGGCAATCACCAAGGGTTTTTAGGATTTTTGGCGATGGTCGAATACCAAAAACTCGACGATGTGCTGCCTTTTGTCTTTGAAAAAGGCGAAATTCCGCTTTTATTACTCCTCGATAACATTACAGATGTCCGTAATTTCGGCGCGATTGCACGGTCGGCGGAAGTTATGGGCGTTCATGCGATTGTCGTGCCGTTGCAAGGGGCGGCTTTGCTGAATGCTGATGCGATGAAGACCTCAGCAGGTGCTTTGAGTCGCATTGCGGTATGTCGGGAGAAGAATTTGAGTCAAGTTTTGGATTATTTGGCGCAGTCAGGCGTTCAAGTAGTTGCAAGCGATTTGAAGGCCGACCATAAAGTTTATGACCTAGATTTCACCGGCCCGACGGCGATTTTGATGGGTTCGGAAGGCGAAGGCGTCAATCGGGCTTTGCTCAGACGCGCCGATGAACGGTTTATCATTCCGCAAGTCGGCACAACGGACTCGCTGAATGTGTCGGTCGCAACGGGTGTTATTCTGTACGAAGTGTTGCGGCAGCGTGGCGTTTAATTTTTGTTTTTTTTGTCATTCAGAAGGAATCTTTATTGTTTAATTTCTGTCATAACGAGTTTTGTCATTCAGAAGGAATCTCTATTTTGTGTGTATCATAAAACC
>JAYSRS010000322.1:0-13614 GCA_043720935.1 Saprospiraceae bacterium | reverse complement strand
AAAAACAAGCTGC
Organism: Saprospiraceae bacterium; assembly: GCA_043720935.1. GTDB lineage: Bacteria > Bacteroidota > Bacteroidia > Chitinophagales > Saprospiraceae > JAAFJT01. Next base: position 13,601 of record JAYSRS010000322.1, on the reverse strand, counting down.
CTCCGATAGATTTTTTCCCGCACGCCTTTTTCGCGCAGCGAAAAACAGTGTGTATGAAAATACGCTTTTATTTATTTTGCATTCCTTAGGTTATCTGGCTACAAAACATACATTCATAACTATTAACTAACACGTTTTTTACAGTACCACAACCAAAATTTACTTTAACAATGCTTGAACAGCTACAACTACATTTACACGATTATTGCCCATTGCGGCGTCTGTGCCAATACATCTTATTTGCGAAGCAAACAACGCCCCTTCAGTATTTGTGGCTTCGATGTGGTTAATGGATAGAATATTAGATAAAGGTCGATTTACGATTATACCAAAGACTGCCTATTGTGGGTATATCAATTAAGGTATATAGCCCTACTTTTGTAGATATGAATCTGATAATTATTTTACGTTAATAGACACCTCCCACACCGCCTCCCGCGTAAGACATCCTCTAGGTGTCTGTATTAAAACAACATATTTTAAACGATATTCGACAAAAGTATCGGCGGCCACACCCGTCGAGTCTTTAACCACAACTTACAACGACACAACCTTATGTACACACTATTGCGCCGCATAGCACTCCTCATAGTAGGGTTAGGGTTCATCCTACCCCTTGCTTTGGCGCAGGATAAAGCCCAAAACATCGGCAACTACCGTATGCATCCCAACGCTCAAATGGGCGTTTATGGGAATCTTGAAAACAACGGTGTGATGAATCAGAATGCAGGGGTCGTTCTCCTCAAAGGTCGCGCCATGCAAACGATTAGCGGACGCCTCGAACCACAATTCGAGCGCGTTTACCTCAACAATTCCTTCAATTTAACCTTAGAAACGCCCGTTTCCATCAGCGAAAAGTTCATTTTTCAAGTCGGCCTTGTTTATACACCCCGCAACACCCCCTCAGTAAATTTGCACTTTTTGGACAATGCACGGTATGACAGCACGTCAAGTAGCCGCCACGTTGACGGTTACGTTGCCAAATCAGGCAAAGATTCGTTCTATTTTCCCATCGGTGACGGCACACGGTGGTGTCCTGCCGCCATTTCGACCCCCTCAGTAATCAGCGATTTTTTTGCCGCTTATTACAACTACGACCCATCAAGTACCATTTTACCCGTTGGCGCACCCTTCTCCCGCACAAGCCACGCCCTCGACGTGCCAAAGATTTCAGACAAAGAATATTGGCACATCGAAGGCCGAACAAGCGTCCGCATCACCCTCGCATGGGATGAAAAAAGCAACGTCGCTACTTTGACAGACAATGACTTGCAACGCCTCATCGTCACGGGTTGGGATGGCCAAAAATGGGTCAATCTCGGGGCCGTCAGTATCACAGGCAGTTTACAAACAGGGCGCATCACGTCTCGTATGGTGCAGCCCGACAGTTTCCGCGTTTTCACTCTCGCATTAGGCGCGAGTGCCACCCGTTGCGTGGCCGCCGTCTTGGATTTAGGCAATGATTTAACAACTTGTGCCAACGAATCCATTAAACTCCACGCGGGCGACGAATACCACACTTATCGTTGGAGCAACGGCTCAAATGACTCCACGTTGACGGTGAATCGAAGCGGTTTGTATTGGGTAGAAATCCGCGACCGCTGCGGCATTATTCAACGAGACAGTATTTACATAACCACCAAACGCAGCGATGTTGTCAGAGTTGACACCGCAATTTGTGGTGGCCAAAGCATCATCATTGGTAGCCAAACCTATTCAAGGTCAGGCACTTACGTTCAAAAGCTCGTCAATACTGAGGGGTGCGATTCCGTCGTCACTATCAGCATTAGGGATGCAAGCGGCTTGAAATTAGCGACCACAAACAGCAGTTGTTACGGTCGTGGAGACGGCAGTATCAAAGTAACAGGCAATGCCTCTGGCTTTGCCTTATTGGTCAATGGCCAACAAAAAGCGTTTAGCTACCTCGACCGAATGCTCGAAGGCACGTACCGCATTCAGTTGCAATCGGCGGGTGGTTGTGGTATTGACACGACGGTTATTTTGACCGAGCCGCCTTACAATCGCATCACAATTGGCCGCGATACGATACACATTCCATTTGGCAAAAATGCCAACTTGACGGCACGGCCAATCGGCAATTTCGTCCCTGTTCGTTGGGAATGGTCGCCACCACAAGCGGTTAGCTGCTACACGTGTCCAAACGTTCAAACGGATTTGACATACAGCACTTTGCTCACAGTTACCGCCGAAGATGCTAAAGGTTGCCTATCATCCGCTTCAATTGACGTGTTTATTGACAAAAAAGACGGTTTATACATCCCCAACGCTTTCAATCCTGACCGCGAAGGCTACACGGTTTTTGGAACAGAATACGTCAAAATTGTCCATTCCATGCGGATTTACGACCGTTGGGGCGAACTCGTTTTTGAAGCTCGAAGTTTCAAACCAGACGGCAATGTCACATGGGACGGCAGTTTTAGAGGCAAACAGATGAACACAGGCGCATTCGTTGTCACCGTTGATATAGAGTTCAGAACGGGCGAACGGAAGACGATTTCATCAGATTTGTTATTAGCAAGATAAGATAAGATAACGTCGGCGAGGTTACACGACATAGACCACAGATTGGACAGATTCGACTGATTTACACTGATTTTTTTAGGTGTACACGGGAAAAATCAGTGTAAATCAGTCGAGTCTGCTTGGCTTGCCGTCCGACAGTCAAATGCGGCATTTAAAAAAAATCAGTGTAAATCAGTCGAATCTGTCCAATCTGTGGTCTATTTTGAATTTGTACATCAGTATTAACAATGTCTTACAATTCGTAAACTTATAACCATGCAAATGAAGAAAGTTACCCTTTTTTTACTAGCAACGACCGCTTTAACGGCTTCAAAAGCGCAAGATTTGCACATTTCGCAGTACCAATCTGCCCCGATGCACCTCAATCCCGCCATGACGGGTATGGCGTATGACGGCTCAATGGCAAGCCTTCATTATCGGACGCAATGGGCACCGATATTGGGCAATGACAACGCGTTTAAGACACTTTCGGCGTCCTATGAGCATCGGAAACACGTCGGAAAGGTGGATTTTATGGGCTTTGGCTTGGGTGTTTGGCAAGACAAAGCGGCGGCCATCACGGCATCACAAGCCAAGTTTTCGATAGGTTATGCCCGTCAGTTGGCGGGAGACAATCAAGTGCAACACTACTTAGTTGGTGGTGGCGACGTCAGTTTTATGCAACGGACAATTGATTTCAGTGACCGTCGTTGGGTTAGTCAATACGACAACAATGGTGGTTTTGACCCGAATCGCCTCACGCCTGCCTATGAATTTCCAAATCGGGCAAATTATGATGCTTCCGTAGGGCTTGCGTGGTATTCTTTATTAAAACACAATAACTATATAGTCGTTGGCCTATCTGCACAACATCTTAACCGCGCTGATTTTTCGTTGAATACACGCACCGTTGCGGGCAATTTGTACATCCGCTATGCAGCGCATTTTGATAGTGAAATTCATCTGAAACAAAAAATAAGCATTCAGCCATCTATGCTATTTATGACGCAAGGCCCGTCGATGGAAATGACGCCAGGCGCGTCGATAAAATTCCGTTTCAAAGACCAATTGCACGAAGACGCTGCTTTTCGAGTCGGCGGTTGGGTACGGATTGTCAACTATCTGGAACAAGGCACAGCTCCCGATGCGTTCATCGCTTTTGCCCGTTTGGACTGGCGGCGGTTGAGTTTTGGATTTAGTTATGATTTTAATATATCAAGTTTAAAGTCTTCTAATCCAGCGAATAATGCCATAGAATTGCTGTTGTCCTATCGTTTCGCGCCAAAAGGCACGAAGCAATCGTACAATATTTCACCACGATATCTCTAAACGTTTTGAGTTTTGAATTACGTGTTTTGAGTTGTACGCCACTCAAAACTTACCCCCTCAGTATTTGGTGTAAAAAAGCCGTCCCGATGTTGCATCAAGACGGCTTTTTTATCAGAATATTGAGGGCACAGTCATCTCTTTTTTATCAATATTCTCTTGCACTAATTCAACTTGAAATCCCGTTATGGTAGCAATTTGCTCGGCAGACAATCCTCCTTTTTCGTGCATGTACTTAATTGTTTGTTCAACACCTAAGTAAAAGCCATCAAGTCGCCCTTTTAGATACGCTTCTTTTTTGAATTTTATAACTTCACTTTCAAAGAAAATGTCGGGAAGTATCATCCCTGCTCTTTTCGTTGGCATGTGTATTGAATTTTATAGTGAAAAATTTATGCTTTTTTCTCAAACTTGTCAATCACTGATTGAACATACTGCACATGCCAACCCTGCACATTAGCAACCGAAAAATCAATTGCATCATGCAATAATTTGCCGAAAAAGAACAAAATGAATTCAGTGTCAAATTCACTCACAAGGTCTTTCCAAAGTGAATCAGCTTGGCTGATGGGTGTGTCTGTCATTTTCTTTTATTAAATATGTTTTTAAAAAATTGATTGTCAATAGGTTGCAAAGTAAAACGTTTTTTTAAATTGCTCACGCAAGTATTTATTTTTTTTGAAAAAAGGTCAAAAAAATACGTTTATACTGAGGGGGTAGATTTTGAACGTTAATTTTTTTCTTTTTTCAAAACTTTTCTAACTTTATCCGTACAAGAATACCACTGTACACTTTGAACGACATGAGCCACAGATTGGCTGATTAAGCTGATTTACACTAATTTTTCTTGTTTATATCTAAAAAAATCAGTGCAAAATCTGTTGTATCTGTCTAAATCAGTGTGCCATTTTGAATTTGTATAGTAATTCTTCGTACAAGATAAAGTAACGGAACTATCGGCTTTATGGTACAAAAACCTTTTTGACTAATTAATAATTTGTAACTCATTGATTATCAATGTGTTTCAACGTTCGGGGAACTTTAAAAGTTCCCCGAACGTGCGTCGTACCATAAAGCCGATAATTCCGTAAAGTAAAATCATTTTTTATCATAAAAATACCTTAATCGTATGCAAAAGCTGCTGTTATTAGCCGCCTTATTATTAGCCACAACGTCCGTTGCGACGGCTCAAAAGAAAGGCAAAAAGGAAAAAGAGTTGGTCGTCGAGTTCGGCAAAGTGCCGCAGGAAGACATGGCCATGACCATTTATCCGCTCGATTCTTCGGCAGAAGCCGTTGTTTTGGCCGCAAAAGGCCGTTTAGCCATCGAACAGAGCAACGACGGTGGGATGCAACTCAATTATCAATTCTTTCGTCGTGTCAAATTATTGAAAAAATCAGCTTTCGCTACTGAGGGGGATATTAAAATCTCGTATTACTCAAAAGACCGCTACGAAGACCTCCGCCGCATCAAAGCTGCCGTCATTCAGCCCGATGGAACGCGCCAAGAATTGACCAAAAAAGAGTTTTTTGAAGAAAAATCAACGAAAAACTATACCACGAAAAAGTTTGCGTTTCCGAACCTCAAAGAAGGGTCAATTATTGAATATGAATATGAACTCATATCTCAAAATCTGCGGACGCTTAAAGATTGGCAATTTCAAGAAAATATCCCCGTTCGGCACTCTGAATTGTGGTTGTCCATTCCTCAATATTTTGAGTATGTTTATTTGTTTAGAGGCCGTCATCCCTTGAAAAAAGGGGAAGTGATGGAAGATAATATGACATCAACCATCAAGGTCGCTATTCAAAAACTGTCGGCAGATTCCGTTCCTGCTCTTAAACCCGAAGGCAACTACATCACAACGATGGGGGATTACGTAAGCCAAATAAATTTGCAATTGAGCCGCATCAATTACCCCGACGGACGCATCGAAAGCATCATGACAAATTGGAAAGATGTGGCCGAAAAACTTCACAGAAACGAGTATTTGGGCGAGCAAATGCGTAAAAAAAGCAATTATGGCGACGTTTGGCGCGCCGTAAAACCGCTTGTCGAAACGGCTAAAACGGATGATGAAAAAATCAAAATTATCTATGATTATCTCTGCAAAAACGTCAATTGGGACGACGATAATTTCAGCGAATACAGCTACGAAGAATCACTCAATGATGCCTTCAAAAAGAAAAAAGCCAATAGCGGACAATTGAATATGATGCTCATTGCGTGTTTGTCGGAGTTGAATATAAAGGCGTATCCGATGCTCGTGAGTACGCGACAGCATGGCCGTCCCATAACGATATACCCGATTATGGATCAATTTAACCACTTGGTTTGCTACATCGAACGCGCCGATAAATCCTTGATTGTTGACGTTGGCAACGTTCACCGCCCCGTTGGATTGCCCCGTATGTCAACCCTCAATGGCAAAGGTTGGATTTTGGATAAAGAGAATCCCCGTTGGGTCAATATTGCGGCCCCCCTCAGTAATGAAGTGTCTTTGGCCACTTTTAAATTAGACGAAGAAGGGACGCTAACGGGTTCAATATCAATGAATTATCGCGGTTATACCGCCGTCAGTGAGCGCGGCAATGAAGACGAAAAACATGAAAAAACAAAGAAAGCCTTGGCCAAAGATTTCCCAGATATTAAAATTGACAGTATTACGACGGCCAATTTGGAGAACACCACCGAGCCATACAAACGCACCGTTTATTGCGCGATTCCGAACGCCGCAACGACGGCAGGTGACTTGATTTACATCAAACCTTCTTTGAAAACGGATTTTGATGAAAATCCATTCAAGCAGCCGAAACGGGAATATCCCATTGAATTTCCGCATCCGTTTAAAGACCAATTTGTGCTGAATTTGACGATGCCTGATGGCTATGTGGTCGAAGAAATGCCAAAATCTATCAAAGCCAATTTACCCGATAATGGTGGTACTTTTCATTATTTAAGCTCCATTACAGGGAATACCATCCAATTGACTGTAAAAATCCAAGTGGACAAATTGCGTTTTGAAGCCGAAGATTACGACATCGTGAAAGAGTTTTTCAATCAAATTGCCACCAAATCAGCGGAGCAAATTGTCTTGAAGAAGAAAGCGAATTGAATTAAAAATTAAAAATTGAGCATTAAAAATTAGGCTTCAAAATATTGATTATCAATGTTTTACGTTGTCGTTCTGATTTTTAACAGCAATTTCCGCTTTGGGATTTTAGGTTGCGGCGTAGCTGCGAAATCTTGGTAATACCAAGCATACGAAGCCGATTTTCCCTGCGGTGTAACCGCAAAACCGCTTATTTCGCGGTTACACCGCGTAGAAAATTGGTGAAGCGTTCAGATATTACCAAGATTTGGCAGCCACGCCGCCGTGAAAAAGCCAAAGCGGAAACTGCTGAATTTTTAATTTTTAATTCTTAATTCAAAGCACCCCCTCAGTATTTTCTCCTTTTTATACCTAAATTTTATAAAATATGAAACATTTTCTCTCCGTTTTTTTATGCGTAGCAACACTCACAATTGTTAAAGCAACTGACTACGCAGTTGCCTTGATTCCTGATTCTTTGAAAAAAAACGCTTCTGCCGTTGTCCGCGAAGATGTAGGCGTTTATGAAGTGAAATCACCCAAAGAAGCGACTTTAAAGGTGCGTATGGTCGTAACGATTTTCAAAGACAGCCATCCTTATAAGGTTTTTTCTTTGGGATATGATAAAAATTCTAAGATTAAAAGCGTTCGCGCACGCTATTACGATGCGACGGGCAAGCTCGTTCGGAAGGTCGAAAAAGACGAAATTAAGGACGTGGCAACTCCAGGAGCAGGTACACTTTACAGCGATTCACGTGTAAAATACGTCGAAAATGAATATGGCGTGTTGCCTTACACGTTTGAAATTGAATATGAAGAGCAACATTTTGCCATTCAAAGCTATCCGTCGTGGTCGTTTCAGCAGTACGGCGTGGGCGTTCAACGGTCTGATTTTACGCTCATTATGCCCAAAGACATTAATTTGCACCATCGGGTCGTCAATGCCGAATTTAAACCCGTTTTTTCCGAAGGGAAAGACAGTCGGTCGTATCAATGGGTTATGGAAAGTTTAGTCGTTATCAAGTCTGAAAACTATATGCCTTCATCGCGTAAAATATTGCCGCATTTGCAGATTGCACCCGACCGTTTTAGCGTGGACGGGTTTGACGGCGACATGAGCGATTGGATAAAATATGGTAAATTTCGATACAGTCTTACGCTCGGACGCGATGAAATTTCGTCAGAATTGGCGAAAAAAATCGAGGCTATGACCGCCAGTTCAAAGAATAATTTTGAAAAAATTGATACACTTTACCGTTATATGCAGCAAAATATGCGTTATATCAGTGTGCAATTAGGCATAGGTGGTTGGCAACCTTTTGATGCAAAATATGTAGAAAAAAATAAGTATGGAGATTGCAAAGCCCTCTCAAATTTTATGCATTCTATGCTCAAAGCGGTTGGTATTGCTTCGGATTTGGTCATTGTGAGCGCAGGTGAGGAAAACTTCAACGAACCCGACCCAACCTTTTGCTATCCGCGTACTAACCACATGATTTTACACATTCCTTCGGAAAATATGTGGCTCGAATGTACTTCCGACGTTAATCCGACGGGCTATCTCGGCACATTTACACAGGGTAGAGGCGTGCTTTTATTGACTGAAAATGGGGGTAAAATTGTCAAAACACCTTCACTTGATACGACCACAAACGGCCAAACGAGCAAATCGACGATTCAACTCGCCGCCGACGGCTCGGCAACGCTCAAAAGTGCTTCCGTACTGAGGGGGTCATTTCAAGACAATATGCGGATGGTTTTGCGTGCTTCGTCGCAGGAAGAATTTAAAAAACGGTTTCAAGAAAGCCATAAATTGCCGACGTTTAAAATTGACGCATTAGAAACTTCTGTTGAGCGTAATAGGCCCGAAGTGCGTATCAATTACACGTTTAGCTTTGAAAAGTACGGCTCAAAAGCAGGGACACGCCTCTTCGTTCCTGTCAATCTCGACAATGCTTTCGATGATACGCCTGCACCGACTGAAAAACGGATTCACCCTATCGAAGCGGGTGGTTCGGGCTATACAGAAACCGTTGAAACGACCTTGAATTTGCCCGAAGGCTATGATGTAGAGACAATTCCGACGCCAAAAACGAACCTCAATTCCATCTATGGCAGCTACGCGTCAACGATTGAAAAATCTGATAAATCCATCATTTTTCGCCGAACAATGACCATAAAACCTGTCAATCAACCCGCTGAAAAATTCAACGAATTTCGTGATTTTTATAAGAAAATGCAGCAAGCGGATGCGGCAAAAGTGATTTTGAAAGCAAAACAACCATAGGATGTCGGATGTCAGATTTGGGATTTAGGTAGTTCACCGCCGAAATCCGACGTCTCAAATCCGAAATGGAGACCCCCTCAGTATTTGGCGTAAAAAAAGCCGTCTCGATGTTGCATCGGGACGGCTTTTTTTATCAAGAATACCGACAGAGCGGCTTATGCCTTTTTCTCAAATTTATCAATCACCGACTGTACATAATACTCGTGAAAACCTGTTATATCTGCGATTAATTCGGCAGAATGACCTTTGTTCCGACGAATGTTCATAATGATTCGTTCACGTTCTTGCACACGTCCCTTAGCTTCGCCCTTAGCTTCGCCCTTAGCTTCGCCTTCTTGGAGAGCTTCTTTTTGCATTTCAGCGATGGCGGCACGACCGCCAAATAATATTAGTGATTCTTTATCTACGTGCATTTTTTCTTGAATTTTAGGAGATTCCGTAAATTTTTTAAATTCTGTTTCAAGGTTCAGCAACAATGTCATCAAGCGACGCACAAAGTTAAGTAATCTAAATGATTTACGTTTGTCAAAATTCTTTCTATCTCACAAGGTCTTTCCAAAGTGAATCTGCTTGGCTAATAGGTGTGTCTGTCATTTTCTTTTATTAACTGATGTTACGCAATGGACCACTGATACGACTGATTTACACATGATTTTTTCCATAAGCGTTTCCTTTAAAAAAGAAATCCTTTTAAATCAGTCGTATCCCTAAAATCAGTGTGCCATTTTAGCCACTTGCGTAACATAAGTTATTAAATATATTTTTAAAATATTGATTGTCAACAGCTTGAAAGATAAAACGTTTTTTAAAATTGCTCACGCAAATATTTATTTTTTTTGAAAAAAGGTCAAAAAAAACTTTTATACTGAGGGGGTAGGTAGCCACGGAGCTTGCTCCGTAGGCGAGATAACAATGCTAATTTGATGATTAAATATGCCTACGGAGCAAGCTCCGTGGCTACCTTTGCCGCCTCATTCACAACTCAACTTTTTTTTATGAAAAACCTACTTTGGCTTGTCCCACTTTGTTTTTTTAACTGTCAAATACCTAAGAAAACGGCAGCAAACGCCGATTTATCTCCTCAATTTATAGTCGTTTTAGGCATTGCCCAAGATGCGGGTTATCCGCAGCCGTATTGCGGAAAAGCTTGTTGCGAAGCCGTTGCGGAAGGGAAAGAAAAACGTAAACACATCACTTGCCTTGGCATCGTTGACCGCGAAACGCAGGAGACATTTATGCTCGAAGCCACACCCGATTTCACCGAACAGCAGCACATACTGAGGGGGTATTTTGCCGACAAATCCAAGCCATTGAGTGGCGTTCTCCTCACGCACGCGCACATCGGGCATTACACGGGGCTGATGTACTTGGGCCGTGAGGCAATCGGGGCGACTGAAACGCCCGTTTATGCGATGCCTAAAATGCAGTCTTTTTTGGAAAAAAATGCACCGTGGTGTCAGTTAGTAAGTTTGAAAAACATCAAAATCAAGGGGTTACGTGCTGATTCGAGCGTTCAAATAACGAAAAATATTAGCATAAAACCTTTCATTGTGCCGCACCGCGACGAGTTTTCCGAAACTGTCGGGTTTGTGATTTCTACCAAAAACAAACGCGTTTTGTTCATTCCTGATATTGACAAATGGGGGAAATGGCCCAGAAATATCGTCGAAGAAGTGGGTAGGGTAGAAGTGGCTTTGTTGGACGCGACGTTTTATGAAAATGGCGAAATTCCAAACCGCGATATGAGCGAAATTCCGCATCCTTTTATCGAAGAAACAATGCGTTTATTTCAAAATTCGACGGATAAATCGAAGATAAAATTTATCCATTTTAACCATACAAATCCTGTTTTACGGCAGACAAAAGAACGACAAAACGTTGTGAATCAAGGCTTTGGCGTTTGTTCGGAAGGTGATGTTTTTAATTTGTAGAAAAAATATTCGATGTCGGATTGGGGATTTCGGCAGGCATCTAATACGAACTTTAGTAGAGCCGAGGCCATTACCGAAATCCCAAATCCGACATCCGACATCCGACATCGAATGCCCCCTCAGTAATATTCTTTTTTTTATCTAATTTTTTTTAAAATGACTACTAAACACCTGTATTCTCTCTTTTTATGCCTTGCGTTTTCCCCTTATTTGATGGCTCAAAAAGTCGTACAACTCTACGAAAATAAGCCAAAAGGCTCTGAAAATTGGACGTGGAGTGAGCAAATAAGTACCCAAAATATGTTCAACACCGAGATTGTCTATAACGTCTCGCAACCGACAATCACGGTCTATTTGCCACCAAAAGACATTGCTACGGGAACGGCGGTTGTGGTTGCACCTGGCGGGGCGTTTCACACGTTGAGCATCAACAGCGAAGGCGTTGACGTGGCTAAATGGTTAAACAGTAAGGGCATTGCCGCTTTTGTTTTGAAATACCGCGTGGCACACTGTCTGACGGACGACCCCGTTAAGGAAACGATGGCGAAAATGGGTGATTTCAAGGCGTTAGATGAAGAAAATGCGCCAATCGTTCCGTTAGCTATGGCAGATGGTTTGGCGGCGGTGAAATACGTCCGCGACCAAAATCTCTGACAATCAAGCGGTCTAAAAATATATAAAACGCACTACTCAGTATAATTTGGGTTTTTATGTTTTTAGCCTAATAAAAAGTAGCAAATTGGCTGAAACGTTATTTATTTTGAAGTTATAGCTCATTTGCTGTTTTTAATTGGGCTGGAAAGCAATTTTTCCTTAGTTTTGACCTTCAATTTTTAATTTTTTGAGATGGAAAAACTAATAGGACGTACAGAAGAATTCAAGCTACTTAATGCGTTAAAAGACCGCAATCGTTCCGATTTTGTCGCTGTTTTCGGACGGCGGCGCGTCGGCAAAACCTTTTTGATTCGGACGGTTTTTGAAGACCAATTCTCTTTTCAATTGACAGGATTGGCAAAAGGTGGTTTGCGGGAGCAATTGATTAATTTTCACGCCGCGCTTGTCCGCAAGAACAGCAAGAATAAAACGGGTCAAGATATTCCGCTTGCAAAGACGTGGTTTGATGCTTTTCAGCAATTAATTACCTACTTGGAAAGTTTGCCTGAAGGTCGAAAAGTCATTTTTTTGGATGAATTGCCTTGGATGGACACGCCTCAATCGCGTTTCGTGTCTGCTTTGGAGCATTTTTGGAACAGTTGGGCCAGCGCAAGAAGTGATATTTTGCTCATTGCTTGTGGCTCGGCGGCTTCGTGGATGATTCACAGTTTGCTGATGAATACGGGTGGTTTGTACAATCGGGTGACGCACCGCCTCAAATTAGAGCCGTTTACTTTGGCTGAGTGTGAAGCCTATTTTCAAGAACGTGGCGCGGCGTTTAATCGCTATCAATTGGTACAATTGTACATGGTTTTAGGCGGCATTCCGTTCTATTTAGAGCAAGTTGACACGGGAAAAAGTGCTTTACAAAATATCAACGACCTATGTTTTGCACCCAATGGTTTCATGCAAACAGAGTTTATTTACTTGTTTGCGTCGCTTTTCAAACAATCGGATAGGCATTTAGCGGTTGTAGATGCCCTCGCGCAGAAGGCAAAAGGGTTGAGTAGAGATGAATTGCTCAAAAAATCTAAACTCGCCGATGGGGGCAGTGCGACTAAAGTTTTACGCGAATTGGAGGAGAGTAATTTTATCAGAAAATACAATGCGTTTAGCAGTCGTGATAAAAATGGTATCTATCAATTGACTGATTTTTACACTTTTTTCTACCTCAAATTCATCCGAAAATCCGATACTTTAGACAATTACGTGTGGGGGGCAGATGTCCCCGAATTTACAACTTGGAGTGGCTATGCGTTTGAGCAAGTTTGCTTGCAACATACCCCACAACTCAAACGGGCGTTGCACATAGGCGGCGTCATCACGCGGTCATCCGCTTGGTTGGGCAGCGACGGCACGCGCAAGGCGCAAATAGATTTGGTTATTGACCGCCGTGACGGCGTGATTAATCTATGTGAAATGAAATTTTCGACGGGTACTTTTACGATTTCCAAGGCGTACGCGGCTGAATTGCGCGAAAAAGTGAGCATTTTCAAAGAATCAACCAAAACCCGAAAGGCCGTTTATTTGACGATGGTGACCACTTACGGACTCACGCGAAATCACCCCGAAACGGGTTTGATTCAGAATGAGTTAACGATGGATGTTTTGTTTAACTAATGTAAAAAAGGCCCCCTCAGTATATTGGCTAATTTTGACAAAAAATAAAGCGCAACTATCATGTTTAAACTATTAGAGTTTTTATTACTTGATAATCAATGAGTTATCTCTATTTATAATTCCGTTACTAAATATAATCATAAAAAACGAACATAAAATTTTTAATAAT
>JAYSRS010000321.1:0-13622 GCA_043720935.1 Saprospiraceae bacterium | reverse complement strand
TTCAAAAAACAAGCTGCCTCCTAAAAAATTCTTCAGATGGCGATTTTCGAGCGCAGCGAGAAAGAGCCAGTAAAATACGCTTTTATTTACTTAACGTTTCTTACCAATAAAATTGTCAGAAAACCATTAAGACTTAAATATTGGTACTGAATAACCTTAAGGTCATTCTACGTTAAATTAAAATCAGACCCTTTATATACAGAGTAGAAATACACACAAAATAAATTTTTTTTCTGAATGACGAAATTTACACGTGCAGACATAGAGCAACGCCGCACACAAAATAGCGTTTTTTTCTGAGTGACAAAACCTTAAATTACATTTTCTAAGGGGCGTGATTTCAATTTGATGTACAATTTGTTTTTACCACTAAATGCCAATAATTAACGTCGTCATTGCGAGGCACGAAGCAATCTTTCGCGTTTCAGCAGGTTGCTTTGTGCCTCGCAATTGGTGCAAAACCTTAAAGATTGCTTTGTGCCTCGCAATGACGACCCGTTTTGGTTGGTATTACTTATAAAATGAGCCTACATTAAATCAAAATTACACCCTTTTTTAAGTGTCGTTTTACAATTAGGTTGTGCTTAAATTACGTTTTCTAAGTGTCGTTTTACAATTAAGTTGTGCTTAAATTACGTTTGCTAAGTGTCGTTTTACGATTAAGTTGTGCTTAAATTACGTTTGCTAAGTGTCATTTTACAATTAAGTTGTGCTTAAATTACGTTTGCTAAGTGTCGTTTTACAATTAGATTGTGCTTAAATTACGTTTGCTGAGTGTCATTTTACAATTAGGTTGTGCTTAAATCGCGTTTGCTGAGTGTCATTTTATATATTTTAAGCACTATTTTACAATTAGATTTCAATTAAACTAAATTAAAAAATGGTATTTTTAAAAATAATTTTGTCGAAAACAAGTTTATTATGTGTGTTTGTTTAACTTTCGCCTTTAAAATCATTTTTCACTCATAAAAAATCTATTCATGTCAATCAATAACACCAACCGCCGAGGCTTTCTTAAAAATGCCTCACTCGCTACGATGGGTTTAGCTTTGCCAAATCAAAATACTGCTGACGCAACTCAAAACCCAAGCCTTGAATCCTTCGTCATTCAAAAGGAACAAAATGAAAAAATACTGAGGGGGGGTATTAAAGACAAAATTCGCATTGGTTTGATAGGTGTCGGTATGCGTGGCCGCAATCATCTTGAACTGTTGTTGTTAAGAACGGATTGCGAAGTTGTTGCTTTATGCGACGTTGACCCAAATGCACTTTTAGAAAGTCAAAAAATGGTGGCAAAAGCCAATAAAGCAAAAGCTGTTGACTACAATAAAGGTGAGCAAGACTATCGTCGGATGATTGACACTGAAAAATTAGACGCGGTTATCATTGCTACGCCGTGGGAATTTCATTCTGAACAAGCGATTTACGCTATGCGAAAAGGCGTTTATGCAGGTTGTGAGGTTTGTGGTGGTTTCTCGCTTGACGAATGTTGGGAACTTGTCAATGCCCATGAAGAAACGGGAACGCATTTGTTTTTCTTAGAAAACGTCTGCTATCGCCGTGATGTTATGGCTATTTTAAACATGGTAAAGCAAGGTTTATTCGGCGAGCTGCTCCATACTGAGGGGGGGTATCAACATGACTTGCGCGAAGTGAAATTCAATGACGGCGTAAAACCTTACGGTGGCGGTGTAGAATTTGGTGAAAAAGGTTTCAGCGAAGCCAAGTGGCGGACAGGTCATTCCGTTCATCGCAACGGAGACCTTTACCCGACGCATGGTGTTGGTCCCGTGGCGATGATGATGGACATAAATCGTGGCAATCGCTTTCAATTTTTAACGTCCGTGGCGTCAAAATCACGTGGTTTACATGAATACATTATCAATCATCCCAAAGGTGGAAAAAATCACCCTAACGCTGATGTAGAATTTAAACTCGGCGATGTTGTGACCACAATTATCAAATGTAACAACGGCGAAACGGTCATGTTGAGCCACGATACAAATGTCGCACGGCCTTACTCACTTGGATTTCGGGTGCAAGGGACAAAGGGTTTGTGGATGGATGTTAACAAATCGCTTTACATAGAAGGCACAAGCAAGCAGCCGCACCGTTGGGAGCTTGCCGACACTTATTTGAAGCAATATGACCATCCACTTTGGAAAAAATACGAGAAAGAGGCCGAAGGTGCGGGTCATGGCGGCATGGATTTCTTTGTACTAAATGCCTTTATTGAAGGCGTAAAACGCAACGAACCTGCTCAAATTGACGTTTATGACGCCGCAACGTGGCTATCTATCACGCCTTTGTCGGAAGCAAGCATTGCAACGGGCAGTTCACCGCAGTCTTTCCCCGATTTTACGCGGGGGCGGTGGATGAAGAAAAAAAATGAGTTTGGGAAAGGGGAATTTTAGTAATAGCGTCGGCGAGGTTGGAAACCTCGCCGACGTTTTCAATGTTTAACGGCGTTTCAAAACAGAAATATATGTGGCAGCAGCCACAATTTTACCACCATTTGTAGGCGTTTTTACTTCAATTGACTTGTTTTGGCCTGGATATTCCATAAAAGCCACTAAATCGTAATTGTCCGTCACATACGTGTAGATAGCCGCGTACAGCCATTGACTACTATTTGGCTGATACATCCACGCAATTGGATATTTATTAAATACAACGTATTCAGGTTTTGAGATTTTTAAATCTTCTAACGTTTCATTTTGAAACTGCATCGCCCGAGGATAATTTCCATTGACAAAAAACGGCATATAAATATGTCGAATTGGACTAGGTTTTTGCCAATAAATAAAATATTGAGGCTCTGAGCCAAAAACCGCAATGCGGTCAGAAGGTTGGGTTATCTTTTGAATATAATTAGCCAATACTTTATCTTCAACATAAGGATTCCCGGGCGAAAATTTTTGGCTTATTTCATTGATGGGCGGATTGAAATAATAACTAGGTTGAATAAAAACAGCATGAATAGACCATAAACCAGCAAAAATTAAAACTATTGTCGCTTCAAGTCGCCCCATTTTTTCATACAATCGGGTATAAATTTCTTGAAAAAACAACGTTCCTAAAATAGCTAAAACGGGAATCGCATATTGCCAATAATGCCCATAAAAACGTTTGCCAAATCCAACAGTCGCTACTGTAAAAGCTGCCCAAGAAATCAATAAAACCTTTTCAGACGTTTGCTTTTTTGATATAATAATGGCTAAAACGCCTAAAATAGACGCTATAAAATAGCCTTCATAATCTGTAAATACAAGCTGTTTCATCAAATCAAAAGCCATTGCCGCGTCTTCTGTACTAACGGCACTTGAATACATTTTGGGGTATTCAAACAACCAAAACAAAGCCTCTTGACCTGAGCCAATTGCCCACAAAATCAAAGCAGCCAAAGCAATCGGTAGAAAAAATCCTAGCAAAGTCCATGAAACAAGCTTAAAAAAAGCTAAAAAAGAGACCGTTTTACGTTGCGTCAGCCAATAATCGGTTAACCAATAAAAACCAATCGGAATCGCCACAACTGCGGCTGTTTGTTTAGTCAAAAAGGCCATTGCAACAAAGCTACCTACGGCTAACAATTGTGTTTTATTAATTTTTTTTGGATAGCTTAACGCTAAAAAAATAGCAGGTAAACTCCAAGCTAATGCCACGGCTTCACCAATTAAATATGCGCCGTAAATACCTGAGTGCATAGACCAGATAGCGTAAGTCACCGCCGTCAAACAAGCCGTTTGTAAATTGTTTAATTTACGTGCAATTAAAAAAGTAAACAGCGTATTGACAACCGCTAAAACGGCTGCCGCCAAATGAATTCCAGTTGCCGAATAGCCGAACAGCCCAATCAACAAAGCGTAACTGTAAAACAACATCGGTGGCTTCATTTCATAAAAATCTACGTAAGGCTTGCTACCGTTTAAAGCCAATTTGCCGATGTAGGCATATAAAGACTCATCGCGTTCGAGGGGAATGTCTAAATATTGCAAATGCAATAAAAAAGTGGCGACCAAAATGAGTGTCAAAGGCAACCATTTTGGTAAATTGAACGGTGTTGTATTTTTATTTTCGATAGAAATAGACGGTGTTTTGCTGGGGATTTGAGCAGATTTGCTCATTTTTTGCTTGGCCATGATAGAAATGAGGTGCTTTAAATCGGTAAATAAAATGAGTTGATATGTTTGAGAATGCTTTTTTAAGCGTTTGTACTGAGGGGGTCTTTTTTGATTTCTGACATTTACAGAATCTTTAAAATTTTGTAAATATTTGCGGCAAGTAATTTACAAAGTACGAATAATTTTAGCAGGTGCGCCATAAGCAACGACGTTTTCAGGCAAACTTTTAGTTACCACCGAACCCGCACCGATAATACTGCCCGCGCCAATTGTGATACTGTCTAAAATAGTTGCGCCCGCGCCAATCGTTACGCCCGAACCGATGTTACAACAGCCCGCCACATTGACGCCAGGGTTTAACGTAACAAAATCGCCTAAAACAGTATGATGCCCAACGCTCACATTGCGATTGATGACCACAAAATCGCCCAAACTAGCGTAAGGTGCTATCACACTTAATGGACTCATGTGGAAACCAACGCCATAAACAACAGTTTGAGCGCAAACACTCGACAGATGGATTAAAGAAGTGTATTGCTCGGGCTTAATATTGAAGTTTTTATCAAAGAAATCAACAATCGTTTGCCGTGCCTTGCCAATCGAGCCAACAAAATAACCATCGTAATCCTTTGATTGCCAAAGGCTATGCGGTATTTGACGCGTGATTATGCCCGATACAGCAAAGGGGGCATGAAGCGAATTTTTTTTCTCGGGCGATACGTTAGCGATGATGTCAACGTCAAAAAGAGCCGTTTGAGATGCCGCAAGACAGTCCAAAATGATGGCCACTGCATAGTTATTTTGTCCAAGAATAGCGTATTTTTTCATTGTTTGCGGCGTTTTTTGTTATAGAATCCAAGCGCGCCAAATTCTGATGGGGACATTACGGGGCGTTCCGCAATATCTGCTAAAATGTGAACGCGTTTGATTAAATCAAGATTTGTGGCCAATATTTTTCGCTCACTATCGTAATAAATATTGTCTTCCAAACCTATGCGAACACCACCGCCCGAAGCAATTGCCAGCATATTTGCCGTCAGTTGTTGCTGACCAATGCCACCAAAAGCCCAAGTACTGCCCTCGGGTAACTGTTTGACAGCAAGACCCATTTCAATCAAATCAGTTTGTAGTCCTGCTATGTTTCCTGCAATGATATTCCAATAAAATGGCGGCTTAATCAATCCTTTTTTGATAAGGTATAGGCCATAGTGAATCATACCTATATCAAAAATTTCTAATTCTGGATGAACACCAAAATCGTGCATTTTAGCCGCCAATTTTTGAATCATGTCAGGTGAATTGACACTCGCTTGCTGCGAAAAATTGAGCGAACTTAATGTCAAACTGCCCATATCGGGGTACAACTCAAGGGATTCGGAGCGTTTTTCAAACTCATTAAAATTACGACCACTCAATGAAATGCACAACGGCAAATCGGGGCAATGTTTGCGGACGCCCTCCATAATGTGGCCGTAAATTTCCTTGCGCCAAGTCGGTTCGCCCGTTTCATGCGCTCGGGCGTGTAGGTGAACGAGGGTAATGCCCACGGCGTAGGCTTCGTGGACTTGCTCAATAATTGCGTTTGAATCAATCGGAACGTGCGGCGTCATAGTTTTGGTTGGCACCATGCCCGTAGGTGTAAAGTTCAGAATTAGTTTTGTTTGTAAATTCATTGTTTTGATGGCTAAGTAACAAGGGTATTTTAAGCATTATTGCTGTAAATTTTTAATTTATTTACAAAAATAACATTATATTTTGATGTAACAGCAACAAAAAGGCAGAATTTACTGAGGGGACCTGTTTTATCCCGTTTAGTGGGCTTCAACCGCCCTTTGCTTCTGTATTTTTGTTAATTTTGGCAATGAATAAAGCGGTGTTTCGGGTTTTTCTTGGCGAATAATAAACCCAGGCCGTCCTTTAACTTCTTCGTAAATCCGCCAAATATACTCCGCAACGATGCCCAAACAAAGCAAAACAAGGCCGTTTAAGAGCATCATCAAAGTCACAATTGTCGTCCAACCCGAAATCCTAAAACCGAACAGTTCGCTATGAGAAAAGAACCTTGCATAAACTAAAAATGGCATGGATAATAAGCATAAAGCCGATATGGTCAAGCCCAAGTTGCTGATAAATCGAATCGGAAACGACGACGACGCGAAGAACGTGTCTTTGGCTAAATTGACTTTTTTGCGCCACGTCCACCGCGATTTGCCCGTTGCGCGCTTGCGTTCGTGCGCCACGTAGGCGGGGTCGAAGCCCAATCTCAACACTTCAATCATGGCCGACGTGTGAATCGGGTGGATTCTGGTATTCAAAATATCAATGATTTCACGGTCGGCAAGAAAGCCATCTGCCCCATTGATTGGGAAAGAAATATCAGAAAAATGGTTCATAATGCGGTAGTACGACCGCGCAAAAAAATCGGTAAACCAACCATCATCGCGTGAATTTCGGTAAGAAATGACGATTTTATGCCCTTTTTCCCACGTTCGATAGCAATCAACGAGCGTTTCGACGGGCCGTTGTAAATCGTCGGGCATAAACATAATGCACGCCCCACGACAGACGCTAAACGCCGCAAAATGTACATAAGGCGTTGTAAAATTTCGGCTCAATCGGAATATCCGAACGCGGTTGTCAGCATCGGCAATGACTTGAGCGAGTGGCCACGTTCTGTCGGTTGACCCATCGTCGATAAGGAGTAATTCAAAAGGAATTTGCTCAATTTCCAAGCGTTTTGCGATGGTTTCGTAAGCGTTTTGTAGGCGTTTTTCGCTGTTAAACGTCGGAATTAAAACGGATAAGAGCTTAGTAGAACGGTTGTTTAATGTAGGCATAATGTGGCGCGGTTTTCAAAAATAGTATGATAATATGTTTTAAAGTCGGATGGTTTGATATAGTTTTTTATGCGAATACAAAATTTGCGCCGTTTTGATTTTATTTAGTATGTGTTCCTTAGTAGGGACGCGACAAATACTGGCCACTTGCCTCGCCTATCACTTTATCGTTGTGATAAATCAAGCTGCCGCGCAAGAACGTTGACTTTACTTTTCCCTTCAATTCCATGCCTTCAAACGGCGTGTAACCTTGCTGTGATTCCGATTCTTCTGCCCGAACGATGAACGATTCGTTGGGATTTAACAAGACAATATCGGCATCGTAACCGACTGCAATGTCACCTTTTGACGCCAAACCATAGCGTTTTGCGGGATTCCAAGACGTGAGTTCGGCTATGTGATTGTAGCTCATACCACGCCGCCCCCCCTCAGTAAAAAGGCCCGACAAGAGGTATTCCGTACCACCAAAACCCGATTTGGCAACGAAAATATTGTCCGAATTTTTGTGGTCAGTCTTTATTTCATGCTTGCAACAGGCGTGGTCGCTGCAAATCCAATCCACTTTTCTGTCCAAAACGGCTTCCCAAAGGTATTAGACATCAGCGCGTGGCCGAATCGGCGGATTGACCTTTGCGCGCCAAGCGGCAGGAGAATCTACGTCTAACAACAAGTGGCCAATCGTCACTTCACGCTTAAAATTAATGTGAGGGAACGCGGCTTGCATCAACATAGCGGCATCAACGGCCTTGCGAGAAGTCAAATGCAACAAATTGATGTTTACGCAATCCGTTTCGTTGGCCAAATAGGACGCGATGAAAATCGCCAAACCTTCCGAATGTGGTGGTCGGCTTGCAGAATACGCATGAAGACCCGACAACGTGCCTTCGCGTTCAACGATTTCGGTGTAAGCGCGCATGTGTGCGTCAACTAGGCCAGGAAAGGCCAAATAATTCTGTCCATCGAATACTTCTTTGGCATCAGAAACGGCGATTTCGGGCGCAATTGTGTGAAATTTACCGTTTTTTATGCCCAAATCAAGCAAATCAACAGCATTTTTGTTCGGTCTGACTACACGAACGTTTTTGATAATAAGGTCGAGCATTTTAATTATTGAGTTTTGAGTTTTAAGTTTCGGGTTTTGAGTTGGGAAGGTAACTTAAAACCCGAAACTTAAAAAAAACAGCCGTTCCGAAGTAGTTTCAGAACGGCTGTTTTTTTTGTTTCAACCTAACGCGGGTTTCAAACTTGCGTTAGGTTTATTGTTATCGTTTTACGCTAATTTCAAGGCATTGAACCGTTTTTGCGCCCATTCAAAACCGCCAAAAAGCACGGCTGCGAAGGTCAAATCGCCGATTAAACTGTTTACATAAAAAGGAAAGGCGGCTGTATAACAAGCTGTAAAGCCAACCATTGTTTTAGAATACATCAGGCCACTTTGCCAAACGCCGAAGTTGGTGAGTAAGAAAAAGAGCGTCGAACAGGCCAAACTCGCCATTAAAACGGCCTTACTGTTAACATTTTTCGACAACATGAAACCAATCAAAACGGTCAAAGCAACGGCTGAATAAATCCAAATTGCACCGTCGTAAAACCAAACAAATTGGCCATTGGTGTAAGCCGCGTAAACGACGTTGTTGAGGATTAAATCGCTCAAAAACAAGGAAATTAAGGGCAAAAGCACCGCTAAAACGCGATTCGTGACATAAGCACCGCCGAATAAGGCCATCGCGCCGACGGCGGTAACGTTCGGTGGATGCGGCAATAAGCGGCTCAAAGCGGCTATCAAAACGAGCGTGGCAAGGACCACAAAACGGGTATTTTTCATAAGTCAATTCAATTTTATGGGGGCAAAACTACGCTTATTGGAATTAAAAATTAAAAATTAAAAATTAAAAATTAGAGATGGCTTGATAAGACCTTGAAATACAATGAGTTGCAGCAGTTTCTAATTTTTAATCAGCAATTTTTGTTTTGGAAAATTTGAAATACCCCTTCAGTATTTTGGGCATTTTGTTATGAAAATAGTTGAAAATACTGAGGGGATATAATTCTTCAATTACGACCCCTTTAACGAAGCCTAATGCTTTTGCCCAAGATACACCGCCCGAAGGATTAATACGTGCGATAAAACCGTCAGAATAAAGACCTTTGGGTTGCCCTTGAAAACTACTATCGTAAGAGCCCACTAAAATGTAATTATTATCCCTTAATTTTATGATGGTAGAACCGAAATCGTCTTCAGAACCACCAATAGTATTTACATTAAAAAAGAAATTCTTTTAAATCAGTCGTATCCCTCAAATCAGTGTGCCATTTTAGCCGCTTGCGTAACATGAGAACCAAATATCTATGCCTCCTTTACTACCTTGAAAAATGCCATCTGATGCCCTACTCCGAATCAATACCGTAAACGTATTATCATCATTTAGGATGATTTTTTTTATTTCAACAAAGTCATTATTGATAAATTCCCTAGTTTTCAAAATATTTGCTGCTGTATCAATGATCGAAATAAAACCTGCATAATTGATTGCTGTATTTTTACCTTTCCGATATACCCATAAACAACGGTGTAAATCATAATTTCGCGCTCCTTATTTTAATTGAAAAATGTTGTCATTGCGCGGCACGTCGCCATCTTTTAGGCTTGGCAGTCTGCGAAATTGAACAGATTGCTTCGTGCCTCGCAATGACGACACGCTTAGATTGAATTAAGTGGTAAAATCTGTTAGTCAATTGAGCATTTAATTTTTATAAGAAAACCCTAATAAAGTTGGGCATTGGCAGAACTGCATACGCGCTTTATTGCGGCGTAGCTGCAAAATCTCGATAATACCATCAGCAAATCTTGATTTTTTTTAATGCAGTGTAACCGCTAAACTGCTTGTTTTGCGGTTACACCGCGTTAAAAAATAGCGGTTGCGTTTAAAATATTACCGAGATTTGGCAGCTACGCCGCCGTCGAAAAAGTCATGTATTTAAAATCGAAATTCTATGAAATATTTTTATTTATTTATTTTAATTCATTTACAATCAATGAGTTATGCCCAAAAATCAATCGTTGACTTTGGCGCAATACCCGGTGGGAAAACGTTGAATACAACGGCGATTCAGTCGGCAATTGACAACTGTTTTGCCAAAGGCGGGGGCAAAGTGATTGTTCCCAAAGGCACGTTTTTGACGGGGACAATTGTCTTGAAAACGGGTGTAAACCTGCATTTTACTGAGGGGGCCATTTTGTTAGGCAGTAGCCGTCGAGAAGACTATCAGAAGAATGATTGGTATGCCTTGATTTTAGCTAAAAATCAGAAAAACATTAAAATTACTGGTAAAGGTATCATTGATGGACAAGGGAAGTTATTAGCAGAAGATGTGACGCGTTTGTGGCGTTCGGGTGTTTTGAAAAACGTAAAACCGCACAACCGGCCTGACGAAAATCATCGGCCACAAATCATCGAAATGTCTGATTGTCAAGGGATTACGATTGAAAACGTGACGATAAAAAACGCCGCTTGTTGGGTGCAAACGTACCATAATTGTCGAGATTTGACCATCAATAAAATCCGCGTCGAAAGCACGGCTTATTGGAACAATGACGGGATTGACATCGTGGATTGTCAAAAAGTACGCATCAAAAACTGCTTTATCAACGCGGCAGACGACGGGATTTGTTTGAAATCACACGACATAAAAAAGCGTTGCGAAGACATCAAAATTGAGCGTTGCACGATTCGGTCGAGCGCGAGTGCTTTTAAAATTGGGACGGCTTCTTACGGCGGTTTTAAGCGGATTCGGGTCAAAAATCTCTACATTTATGACACTTATCGCTCCGCAATTGCCCTTGAATGCGTGGACGGCGGCGTTTTGGAAGACGTTAGAATAAAAAATATTACCGCTAAAAATACGGGTAACGCGCTTTTTATACGTCTTGGCAATCGCTATGGCAACAAAGCGAGCGTCGTGAAAAACATTTTTATCAAGCATCTGACCGCCGAAATTCCCCAAAATAAGTCCGATAAAGGCTACGATACTGAGGGGCCTCCTGCGGACAGCGTATCGAATTTATTGCCGTCTTCCATCGTCGGTTTGCCTAATAATTTGATAAAAAATGTGCATTTAAAACACATCAATATCACGTTCTACGGCGGTGGAAAATCCTTAAACGCAAGTCAAAATTCCGTTCAAAATTTAAAGAATTTAGGTCAAAATCAGCTTCAAGATTCGCTTAAAAATACGCTTCATGTAGTGCCTGAATTGCCGCAAGCCTATCCCGAATTTTCAATGTTTGGCGAACTCCCCGCGTGGGGTTTTTATGTGCGACATACTGAGGGGGTGCATTTTACGCATATAAAATTACGCTTAATCGAAAAGGATTATCGTAAGCCGATTGTTTTGGAAGATGCGGTGAAAACGGTTTTTAAAAAGGTTAAAATTATCGAATAAAATTAAATTTTTTGTTTAGAAAACCTTTTTTACATTTGCTTTTTCTTGTTTGCAGAGAACTTTAAAAACCCTATTTCCGCACAATTTCAATCGAAGCGGCTTGTCATTGCGAGGAGGCACGAAGCAATCATGAAAATCTGAGGTAAATTAAAATTTCCGAAGGCATCAATATTTAAGGCATTTTTAAAACAAAATAGTTAAATATTATGGAACAAAATAATACACTCGTTCTTTTTGAAGACAAACCCGTTCGGCATATCGAACACAACGGCGAAAGGTATTTTGTCGTTAATGATGTTATTCAAATTTTGACAGATACTGCCGACGTCAAAAGTTATTGGAAAAACCTCACGCGCAAGGATGCGGCCTTGCGTGAAGGTAGGGGTAAAATTTACTCCCCCCTTTCGGTCGAGACCGACGGCGGTAAACAAAAGATGAATTGCGCCAATACAGAGGGGGTGCTTCGCTTGATTATGTCTATTCCTTCGCCAAAAGCCGAGCCGTTTAAACAGTGGTTGGCATCGGTTGGCAAGCAATCGCTTGATGAAACCGAAAATCCCGAACTTTTGACGGAACGCCAAACCGAATTGTACCGTGCAAAAGGTTATTCCGAAGAATGGATAAAGCGGCGCGTTCAAACCATCGAAACGCGTAAGGAATTGACGGATGAATGGCGGCAACGCGGTGTTAAAGAAGGGCAAGAATATGCCATTTTGACGGCAACTATTGCGAAGGGAACGTTTGGCTTGACGCCTACGGAACACAAGGAAATTAAAAAATTGGAACGCCAAAATTTACGCGACCACATGACGCCTTTGGAGTTGATTTTGACTGCTTTCGGCGAAGAAGTTACCCGTCAAATTACGATTAGGGATGATGCACAAGGCTTTAATGATAACCACATCGCGGCACAACGTGGTGGTAAAGTAGCGGGTGAAGCAAGAGATAAAGCGGAAATAGAATTGGGAACAAAGGTGGTGTCGAGTGATAATTTTTTAGGGTTGAAAGCAAAGGGAAATGATGCAAAAGAGATTTCAGAATAAGCCTATTTATTTCATAAATTATTGATAATCAAACTTTTAACAGTCACGAAGCCCGTGATACAACTTATTCGACAATGAAAAACCACGTATTTGCCCTTTTACTTATCTTGAAAATGCTCACAATGTCGGCGCAAACGATTAAAGAAATGCCACTTTATGACGGCTCAATTCCCAATTCAAAGACGGCTGAGAATCTCGAACGCATTACCCTCACGGACGGCGTTATGCGGATTCACGACGTGTCAATTCCCACTTTGACGCGTTTTTCGCCTACGAATCCGAACGGGAAATCGGTCATTATCTGTCCTGGCGGCGGCTACTCGATTTTGGCATCGGGACACGAAGGCATTGATGTGGCTAAGGCATTAAACGCGCTTGGCGTCACGGCTTTTGTCTTGAAATACCGCATTCCGAGCGACCGAACGGCGATTGATAAAAGCGGCGTACCCTTGCAAGACGCACAACAAGCGATGCGTGTGGTCAGAAAAAACGCCGAAAAATGGGGTTTGAAAAGCGATAAAATCGGAATTTTGGGCTTTTCTGCAGGTGGGCATTTGGCGGCAACGGCGACGACGCATTTTGTCGAAAAAGCCGACCCCTCAGTAATGTCGCCCTTAACGCTTGATACGACTTCCGTGCGACCCGATTTTTCGATATTAATTTATGCTGTCATTTCTTTCGATTCAACTTTTACGCATAAAGGCTCTCGTAACAATCTGATTGGTAACAATCCGACGGCGGAAATGACTAAAAAGTTCTCGAACGAGCTGCAAATAACGCCGCAAACGCCGCCGACTTTCCTTGTACACGCGGGTGACGACGGGGCCGTTCCCGTTGAAAATAGCCTTCGTTTTTATCAGAATTGTATTAAAAATAAAGTCCCTGTCGAGATGCACTTATACCCGAAAGGTGGCCACGGTTTTGGGATGAACAATAAGACAACGGAGGATAAATGGATGGAGCGGTTGGCAGCATGGCTAGAAACTATCTAAGTAGTTGATTGTCAAGAGTTTGAAAAAAGACCCCTCAGTATTTTTAGTAAATCTGCTAGTAAAATCGCTTTTTCAAGATAATCAATTAGGTTCTCTGAAAATTATTGTGGAGAGTACATTTAGGAAATTTTAAAAATTTCCTAAATGTTTGTAAATCAATATTTTAAGCATTGATTTTAAAGCATT
>JAYSRS010000320.1:0-4603 GCA_043720935.1 Saprospiraceae bacterium | reverse complement strand
CGGCAATAAAATTGCTTTTTTCGCCCATATCGTATCGAATACTGAGGGGGTGATAATCGTCTTTGTAATTCAATAAATCTGAAAAATTTTGAGAATCGCGTCGTGACATCCATGTTTCTTCAAGTGGTTTTCCGCCGTCGAAATAGCTACCAAAATAGGCATAACCCAAAGAATACGCGCCCATCAAGGTTTTGTAGCCACCACAAATTAAAGCGTCAACGCCAAAATCCTGCACATCAAAATCCAACGCACCGACGCTTTGCGTACCGTCAATGACTAAAATCGCCCCGACTTCACGGCAACGTTTGCTGATTTTTTTTAGATTAAAAAGCGTTCCATTTGCCCAATGAACGTGCCCCAATGCGACGAGTGTTGTGTTTGAGTCAATGCTTTCCAAAATGCGTTCATTCCACGTTTTGCCGCGTCCTTCGGTCATTTCGATAGGGTAGGGGATGGTATTGACGACCAAACCCCGTTCTTTTGCCAACTCCCGCCACGCATAGACATTGCTTGGAAATTGGGCTTCGGCGACGATGATGTTTTGCCCTTTCTGCGTTTTCAGATTTTTGGCAACTACCGCCATGCCGTAAGAAACCGACGGAATCAGCGCAATTCTATCCCGATGTTCAGCATTGACGAGGGTGGCAAACAGCGTTTTTAAGCGTTCGACATCACTAAAAAAATCATTAGGTGTTACTTGATAAGGCCGCATTTTTTGTTGCACGCCGACAATACCCGCCGCCGCCGTTGCCTTAGAAATGGGCGACATATAGGCACAATTGAGGTAATGAGCGTCGGGTTCAAGGTCGAATAAGTGTTTTTGACACGTCATTTTAGGGAATTAAAAATTGAAAATGATGAATTAAAAATTTGTAAGGCTTTGGTTATCAAGTAATTGCAAATTAAAATTTATTGTTTTCAGCAGTTCCGCTTTGGGATTTAATGGGCCACAGATTAGACAGATGCGACTGATTTACACTGATTTTTTTTATGATTTTCTAGAAAAAAAAATCAGCGTAAATCAGTCGTATCAGCCCAATCAGTGTTCCCATGACGCCAAAGCGGAAATTACTGTATTGTTTTAACGTGTTTCTATTCCTTTCGGAAGATTCTAAATTTTAGAGGAGAAAAGTAGTAATTTGATTGGAAAGGGCATAAAAATAAATTTTTATGGCCCCTCAGTATTTTGCTTGGTTTTCCCATAAAAATACTATTTTTGTCAAAAAATTACGCGCATGGCAACAGCAGTTTTAGTAGAAAGAAAAACAATGACCGCCGAGGCATACCTCAAAATGGAACGCGAAGGTATTAGAGAATTGGACGGTAAATACGAATTTTACAACAATCAACTTCGACCAATGGCAGGTTCAACACCGAATCATAATTCGATTCATAAAAATGCGATTTTTACGCTTGAATCGCAAATTAGGGCAAAAGAGGACGCTTTTGACCTGTATCACAATGATATTCGGGTCGTCAGCTACTTGCCTTACAAAGATTATTTTTATCCCGACATTATCATCGTAAAGGGAAAACCCTATTTTGATGATGAAAATAACGACAATTTGGCAAATCCCAAAGCAGTGATTGAAGTGTTGAGTGACTCCACGGAGGCATTTGACCGAGGAGATAAATTCAAATCTTACCGTAAAATAGCAAGCCTTGAAGAGTACATTTTAATTAATCAAAAAGACGCTTGCATTGAGCAGTTTTACCGCGATGAGTCGGGGCGTTGGCAATTTGGCGAAATAATTACTGAGGGGGTGTTTCAAATGCGGAGTTTGCCCTTTGAGTTAAAAATTGACCAAGTGTATCGGAAAATTGATTTCTCCGCACAGTCGGAATTGTAATTTTTAAAGGTGATTTAATGTAAAAAGCCTTGAAAACGCGGTATTTTCAAGGTTTTTGGCGTTTATACTGAAGGGTACTTTAACTTATCGTTGCACAATAAGTTTTCGATACGTCTTTGAAATGGGTTTTTTATGATTTAAGATTATTGATAACTTGATAAAGTACAATTTTACGAAACTCTTTTGTTTTTTGTTTCAGATTTTGCTAAAAAAAGCCATTTCAATCACTTGAAACGGCTTTTTTCCTTTTATACTGAGAGGGTCTAAAAACCCAAATCAAATCTTATCCGACACCTTTTTTCGCTTAATAAATCGCCCGAAACCCTTGGTAATCAAGCACTTATCTTTGTCAATCGCTAATTCACCACGCAGCAAAACCGACTTCACTTTGCCCGTTGTTGCCCAACCTTCGTAGGCCGAATAATCAACATTCATGTG
Source organism: Saprospiraceae bacterium (assembly GCA_043720935.1). Classification (GTDB taxonomy): domain Bacteria; phylum Bacteroidota; class Bacteroidia; order Chitinophagales; family Saprospiraceae; genus JAAFJT01. The sequence goes on along the minus strand of JAYSRS010000320.1, from coordinate 2,315 downwards.
GTGCGTTTTGGCCGAAATAACGTGCTGTTCGTTGGGGTCAAAAAGAACAATATCGGCATCAGAACCGACGGCAATTGTGCCTTTTTGGGGGAACATACCGAAGATTTTAGCGGGATTGGTACACGCCACTTCCACCATTTTGTTCAACGAAATCCGCCCTTTGTTCACGCCTTCGGAATACAACAATTCGAGGCGGTTTTCGATGGCAGGATGCCCGTTTGGAATCTTGGAAAAATCGTCTTTTCCTTTAAGTTTTTGTTTCCAATGAAACGGGCAATGATCAGTAGCGACGACTTCAATAAGCCCTTGATTGATAGCCGCCCAAAGGTGTTCTTGGTCTTTCGGCTCGCGCAAAGGCGGCGACATCACCCATTTTGCGCCTTCAAAATTGGGTTTTTCGTACAAAGAAGCGTCCAGAATGAGGTATTGAATGCAGGTTTCCCCAAATACTTTTTGATTGCGATACGTCGCATCGCGGACGGCATTGACCGCCCCTTCACACGTCATGTGTACGATGTAAATGGGGCAATTATTGTAAAAACCAAAGTCTGTAAATCGGCTTGACGCTTCTCCTTCCGTAATTTCGGGCTGCGACAAATAATGATAAACGGGTGTCAATTTGCCTTCATTTCTATGTTTGGCAACCAAATAATCTATCATGTCGCCGTTCGTTGCGTGGGCCGTTACCATGCCGCCGCAACGACGGACTTCTTGCATCAAACCGTTCATTTGTCGGTCGTCAATCATCAACGCCCCGCGATAGGCCATGAACATTTTAAACGACGTAATTCCTTCATTTTCAATGAGTTGTTCAATTTCTAACCTCGTTTCGTCGTTGAAATCCGTAACAGCCATGTGAAAAGAATAATCACCAACGGCATTGTTACGCGCCCGTCCTGACCATTCTCCCAAAGCCGAATGAAGCGATTTTCCTTGTTTTTGAAGGATAAAATCAATCACCGTCGTCGTGCCACCGTGCAAAGCGGCGCGTGTTCCCGTCTCGTAAGTATCTGACGAAAAAGTACCCATAAATGGCATTTCAAGATGTACGTGCGGGTCAATGCCGCCCGGGAGAACGAGTAAGCCTGTGGCGTCAATCGTTTTGTCGGCTTCCATTGTTAAGTTTTTGCCAATTGCCACGACTTTTTCGTCTTCAATGAGAATATCGGCGTTGAAATCGTCGGTCGCGGTGACGATTCTACCGTTTTTAATGAGCGTCTTCATTATTTTTATCTTTTTAGTGAATGATTTTTTTATCCACAGATTTTTACAGATTAACACGGATTAAAACGGATTTTTAAAGAAAAGTAAAGATAAATCTGTGGAAATATGTGAAGAAAAACCTTTTTTAAATTTCTGAATTATCGGTTTTATGTCGTAAAATATTAAGTGGTGCTTTCTTGCGGCGTAGCTGCAAAATCTCGGTAATGAAACCCACAGATGCCCGATTTCACAGGCGGTGTAACCGCAAAACAAGTGGTTTAGCGGTTACACCGCTTAGAAAAATGGACTCTGCTTTAATTATTACCAAGATTTTGCAGCTACGCCGCAATTAGATACCCCCTCAGTATTTTGCGACATAAAACCGATAATTTAGTTTAATCTTCCGTTTTATTGAGTAATGTTTTAATCACATTTAATTTGCCAATAATGAGTAATAAAATAAAGGTAAAACCGCTTAAACACAACAAGCCAAAAACCATCAGCGTGTAATATTTAATTGTCCATTCCAAAGCTACTTTAGTGCGATACATCAAACTAATTTCTTTGCTACTCGCGCCTTCGTACAACGAAAAACGGATGGAACAAAACTCGTTTTCGCTGTCAAAATTGCCCAATTCGACGCCTAAACCTTGCATTTGGTTCTCAATTTCCAATATTTTGTCGTGCAAAGTTACATAATCGCCGATAGCACCGCCGCGTGATTTTAATTCAATTAACGAGGCCAACGTTTTTTCTAATGACACTTTTTTGGCGTTCAATTGTCGGTATTCATTTGTCTTGTCAATTTTAGTTATTTCGGTGGCGTTTAAAGTGCCGATTTTCTGAATATCGAGATAAAAACTATCAAATAAAACGGGATTAACGCCAATTAATAAATGAATTTCTCGATTACCCTTTTTTCCCTCATTTTTTTCGTATTGAATGACGGCTTTAAAGTCCTTGGTAATGCGCTCCGTTTGGGCTTTGTCTTCCTCAAATTTTGACGATTTTGACTTAATTTGTAGTTATTAAAATGCCCCTAATCTGTTGATACTCAACTTTATATGTTGAGTATTTTCTGCAAAAGGTCATCCATTTGTTTTTCTTTAACG
>JAYSRS010000319.1:0-13701 GCA_043720935.1 Saprospiraceae bacterium | reverse complement strand
CAAAAAGAAACTAAAAATCAGTGAAAATCAGTCGCATCAGTCTAATCAGTGGGCCATTTTATATAGCGACTTTCGGAAATTGCATAAAAAACGTTGTTCCGTGTCCTTCAACAGACTCAAACCAAATCCGCCCGTTGTATTTTTCAACAATATTTTTGCACAAAGCCAAACCCACGCCTGTCCCTTCAAATTGCGATGAATCGCGGTGTAAACGGTGGAAAAGATGAAACAAACCTTTACCATTTTCGGGACTAATCCCAATGCCATTGTCTTTCACAAACAGCAACACATTGTCTCCTTCGTCCTTGCTGCCAATTTCGATAATCGGCGCAACTTCTACGAATTTAAGCGCGTTACTCACCAAATTTTGCATCAATTGTGTCATGTGTATTCGATTGATATTTAAGCTATTTGCAGATTCAGTCGCAATAATTTGGGCATTTTTTTCTTCAATAATAAGGTTAAGATTTTCTTTAACTTCATTGATAATTGTATTAATATTGACTGCTTCAATGTCCGTAATTTGATCCATTGACAGCATTGAAAACTTCAATAAACCATCCAACATTTTGCCCATACGCGTTGCCCCTGTTGTAACAAATTCAAAGTAAGACACTGCCGTTTGGGGCATATCATTGATGTATTTTCTTTGGATTATATTGGCAAAACTGTTGATATTTCGCAAGGGTTCTTTCAAGTCGTGGGCAACCGCATAATTGAATTGTTGGAGCATGGCATTCGATTCTTCCAAAAGGCGTTTTTGTTCTTCAATCGCCTTATTTTTAGCTAAAATTTCGTTGTTAAATGCTTCCAATTGCTTTTTTTTCTCTCTAATTGCCTCATTTTTAAGTGCCAAAACATCATTTTTTTTACTTTGCCAATAGTAGCCAAAGACAAGAAACGAGATAATTAATAAACCAACAAGACCGCCCACATACAACATATTTCGATTGGCTTTGAGTTGTGCTTCTTGCAATTTTTGGTCACTTTGAGCGAGGTCATAATGAAATTGTAGTTCGGTGACTTGCCCCGATTTTTCATAGTTGAATAAGGAATCTTGCAGCAGATTGGCGCGTTCAAGGTTAAAAAGGGCTTCGGTTGATTGATTTTTGCGGCGATAAATGCGGTATAAGGCGCGGTGACTCCACTCATTATAGCGCAACGATTTGTTTTCATCGGCCAATTTTTGGCTTTTTACATAATAATTTTCGGCAGCATTTAAGTCGTTTCTGTCTTCATAAATTTTGCCCAATTCGTAAAATACCTTGGTCAAACTATTGACATTTATCAGCTTTTCGTTGATGGTTTTGAAGGTTGCCAAAGCCGCTTCGGGGTTCGGTTGTTTGAGGTACAATTCAGCTTTGGCAATCGTCAAATTGTTGCGGTCACGTAGGTGTTCATCGTCTTTGCACAACACAAGTGCGGCATCAATTTTAACAAATGCTTTATCAAAATCACCCACGTCTGCGTAAAGTCGGGCGTATCGTTCATATAACGGAATTTCCGATTCTAAATCCTCTTCTTTTTCTGCAATCTTGCACGCTAAATCAATGTGTGTGAAGGCTTTATCGTATTTTTTTTGGCAACCATAAACCTCCGAAAGATTGTCGAGATAAACGCATTCATCTATGTAATTGTGCATTTCTCGCGTCTTTTGTAAGGCTTTATCGTAGTAGCGAATCGCATTTTCGTAGTCATTAACCGTAAAAAAAAGGACGCCTAAACCGCCATACGCATTAGTCAAAGTGGCACTATCACGGTTGGCAATGCCATGCTCAATGAGGTTGACATAGACCGTTCGCGCTTCGCTGTACCGATAGAGATTGCGGTACATAATTGCAATATCAATCTGCGTACTGACAAAGACTTTATTATCTTTTTTTTCTACGGATTTGGCGGCTAAAATGTAGTAATTTAGTGCTTTCTGGAAAGACAATTGGCGTTCGAGGTAAGCAGCCTTTGAGTAGTAGGCTTTGTACAACCACTTGTGTTGTTGGTCGTTGGTAGCACGTTGAATGATAATATCTAATATTTCATACGCTTTTTGCGCGTTGACGGCGTAGGTGATGTCAACATCTTTGAATATTTCGTTATAAGGTGCAGTCCACCATTCTGAAGGCTTGAATTGAACAACGGATACTTTTTGAGCCGCTAAACACGGTAGCCACAAGGTTAAGAGTAGATATATATATATTTTCTTGTTCATGATTGACCGATATTAGGTTTTTATTTTCCACCAAATTTAAAGAAGACGAGCGCGATATGTCTATCAAATAAGCATCCAAATTTTGGGCAATAAGAAGATTTTAAAAAAATTGGGATAACGAACACCAACGCGAGCGTTTGTCTGTTATCCCAATGCGAAGAAAACATTGAGCAAAAAGCCTGTATTCTCTTAATTGTTATCCAAAGGTGGTGGAAGGAGGGTAGAACCTGATGTTTTACCGCCTCTACCCGTATCACGTGCGCCACCTTTTAAAATTTGAGTTTGTTGAGCGTTCAGCTCTTGGATGTTTGTGATGTCTGTAATCTTCATAGACGTTGAATTGAAAATAGTTAGTAAGAAATGGTTAAAATGTATTATCCTGTTTCAAACAGCGATGTGCCAAAATTAAGAGCTTTTGAAGCACGTGTCAGCAATTAGACAAAAAATTGTGACTTCGTTTTTTGTGGTCAATCATTGTTTAGAGTGTTCGGATTGGGCAATTTTTCAAAAATTATCAAATTCACAAGCTACTTCTTAGCAATTACTAACGCATATTTATTAATTTCATCCACTAATTTTAAAATAACAATTCGTCATTGTGAGGAGGCACGACGAAGCAATCTCTTGAATTTCAGCAAAATATCAAGTAAAAAACGGCTATTTTTAGTTTATTATCGGGTGTAAAACTTAAAGATTACTTCGTCGTACCTCCTCGCAATGACAATGGGCTTTTTAAGTAGAAGTGAATCAATTTAATAAATTTACGCTACTTCGTAAACACATATATTTTGATTCTGCAAAAAAATGCTTAAATTCTGTGACCCGTTTTCCTAAAAAACCACGCCTTAAAATGCTTTCAATCGTGCCAATATTCTACCTATTTCAATCTTACACCCCCTCAGTATAAAACCCATTTTAGGAAATATTTAACGCGCTACACCGCAAACTTTTACACGGATTTGACTGTATTTACGTCTGAATAGCGTTGTTATAGTTGTTGTAGTGAAAAGAAAAAATCAAAAAAAAGAGAAGGGATTTTATTTCTTTGCGGAACAATCAAGAACACATTTTTACAATTTTACAATCACGTTTAAAATACGTTTCAATATGAAAAATAACGCGTTAGTTATCTTAGTTTTAGTCGTTGTCGCCTTCATGCGCGGGCAGTTGAACGCGCAAACCGACGTGCCGAACGCTGACCCGCGCATCGGGACAACCGTCAAATGGAGCAACGATTTGGAAGAGCCGTCGAATGCGGACATCAAAAAAATTGTCGCTACTGAGGGGGGCGGTTTTTATGCCTTTCGGGAGCGTCAAGGGGGGATGTTGAGCAATACAAAAGCGGCCAAACCAATTATTGAATTTTATAATTCAAATATGAAACTCGTTCGGAGTAAGGAGTTGGATTTGGATGTCAAAGGCAAAGCGCGGTATGTGAAAGATGTCGTGATGCTCAACCGTCGGTTGTGGGTTTTGAGTTATTTTTATAACGAAAAACACGAAAAAACCTACCTTTTTGCTCAAGAAATTAGCAAAACGACGCTTAATTTATCGAAAGAGCTGATTAAAATTGCAGAGCAAGACGAAACGAACAATGAAAAAACGGACGTTTTTACGGTCACCACAAGCCGTGATTCTTCTAAAATTGTTGTCTTCAATCGGCAACCGAACAAGAACAAACAGCAAGAGTTTTCGCTTGCCGTTTACGATGCCGATTTCAAAGAACTGTGGGTGAAAGAAGCGCGACTGCCGTATTCCAAGAAAAATTTTGCCATCGAAGACTATCAATTGGACAATCAAGGCAATGTATATCTCTTGGGCATCATTTATACTGAGGGAGCCGCTCGACTTGAAAGACGCGGCAAAGCGACCTATCAATACGACATTGTGGCCTATCGACAAGACAATGCGCTGACGGAATCGAAGGAATATAAAATTGACATGAAAGACCGTTTTATCAGCGATTTGTCGTTCAAAATTGACGACAGTGGCGATTTGATTTGCGCGGGTTTTTACTCCGATAAAGGGGCAAAAAGCGTGAAAGGGGCGTGTTTTTTCAAAATTAACCCTAAAACACACGACCAAACGAGCATCAGTAGCCGTCCGTTTGATTTTGAATTTATGACGACAAATCTGTCAGAACGCAATAAAGAACGCGCCAAAGCGGCCCTTGAACGCGGCGATAAAGAAGCTGAACCCGAGTTGTACGATTACTCAATCGACAAGCTCATTACGCGTTCTGACGGTGGGGTTATTATGATTGCAGAGCAGTATTTTATTGACGAACGGATGCGCTTTAACAACAACTTTGGCGGCTGGGGCGGCGGCGGCTGGGGTAGCGGCTGGGGCAATAGTACATTTTATGACCCTTATGACCGATTTGGCAACCGAAATAACAACCGTCAACCCGATTATTATTTTAATTACAATGATATAATTGTTGTCAATATTCAGCCTGATGGCGAAATTGCTTGGTCGGCGCGGATTCCTAAACGGCAAACGTCGGTCAATGATTTTGGTATGTATTCTTCTTACGGCATGAGCATTGTTGCAGATAAATTATATTTTGTTTACAACGACGACCCTAAAAATCTTGACCCCAAAGCGAAAAAGATTGCGACCGAAACACCTGATAAATATTCAGTTGTCACGGTGGCCGAAGTAGATAGAAACGGTGTGGTTAAACGCGCACCTTTGTTCCAAAACAAGGAAAATGGCGTCGTCGTTCGGCCTAAAATCAGCAAGCAAGTCGGTCGGCGCGATATGGCGATTTATGGCGAAAGTGGGCGGCGGTATAAGTTTGGGGTGTTGCGTTTTCCGTAGGTTAGAATGACGATTTAGATGCGTTTATACAGAGGGGGTGCTTTCCGATGCTTGGAAAGTACCCCCTCAGTATTTTTTACTATTCGCAGCAACAAGCAAGGCTTATCGTACAATCTGCACTTTTTTCATCACATCGCGCTTGCCCTGTGCCGTCACACGCACCCAATAGCTACCGCTTTGTTGATTTGACACATCAAAACGAACCGTCGCAGCCTTGCCTTTTTGAATGTCTTGGAAATCAACTTTTTGACCAAAAGCATTGTACAAATATACGCTTACGGTTTCATTATTGAACTTCGACAAATCAACTTCAACATAGTCATTAGCAGGATTAGGGAACACCTTAATTGTTTCTAAACCATTGAAAGACAGCTTTTTAATTGTTGATAATTTCGATAAACTATCCCAATAAACCACTTTGACGCGGTAGAAATTATCGCCTTCCGTCGGGGCACTGTCATAGACCGATTGATAGGTCGTTTGGTTGTCAAAATTGGTGTTGTTGACAATGGCTAACCGCTCAAACTTACCCGATTTGGTATTGAGTTTTTCTACTTCGTAATAATCATTTTTGTAACCCGTATTATCGCCAAATTCAATTCTAGCGCGGTTAAATTCAGGTTTTGCTTCCATTTCCAACACATCATTTGTCGTAAAATGAGCATTTGGCGATGTAGATGTGCAAGCCACCTCCTCAATGCTCCATTGCTGCGAATTTTGCCCTGTGTAATTCGACTGAACCAATAAAGTACCATTAGCTTGCGAAGCTGGGCCACCGTTTACGCTCAATGCGCGACCGCTTGCCTTGTTGATAACCTTAAAATAACCATCCGTCAAGGCCACCAATTGCCATTTTTGCGTTAAAGCCGCACTCCTACCCCACTGCATCAACCTTGAACCACTTGCAGTTGACCCCCAACGCGTATCGAGGTTCATATTGCTGTGTTTGGCCGTCAAATTGACCGAATTGCTGTCCGCAGGGCTGATTTTCCACTTTTGATTTAAGCCACTTAAATACGTCCATTGCACCGCATCAGTACCGCCAACTGTTGAATTGTTGGCAATTGACACCGCTTTATTGCTACTTCTAGCGACTAAAATGTAGCATTTTGTTGAATCAATCACAAGCGGACGCTTGGTAACAACGACGTTGAAATTACAGAATTTCACATTGCGAGAAGCATCGGCTGCTGAATACAAAACCGCCGTTGTGCCAATCGGAAAGGGCGCGCCCGACCTAAAATTGCTTGATACTGAGGGGGTGCTGCAATTGTCCGTTGCCGTCGGCGGCGTCCATTGCGCGATAGCCGACATCGAAGCCGTTGAAACGCTTACATCGGCGGGGCAATTTGCAAAAACAGGTGCAATCGTGTCGTTCGAGCAAGGCCTAATGACCCGTCTAACCGTTACCGCAAAAAAGCAACGCGCTTGATTGCCTTTGCTATCAGTTGCGGTATAAACAACGGTTGTTGTACCCGTTCTAAACACCGAACCCGATGACTGACTCACGCTCAATGTCGCCGCGCCACAATTATCAATCGCTACGGGTGTTCGCCAAGTAATGACGGTGGCCGTGTCATGCGTTTCTTTTGTTATGTTCGTTGGGCAACTATAAATCGTCGGTTTAATCGTATCATTCAGGCAAGGATTGATGACAGTCACCTTAAAACTACAAACGCTTCGGTTTTGCTTGGCGTCTGTTGCGACGTAATCAACGGTCGTGACGCCCGTTTTGAAGCAAAAACCCGATTGGTGCGAGCCAATTACTGAGGGGGTGCTACAATTGTCCGTCGCGTAAGGCGTCGGCCATTGAACGCGGATGCAAGAGTCAGCACTACTTACAATGATGTTCTGTGGGCATCTATAAAAAGTCGGTTTAATTGTATCGTTCGCGCAAGGATTTTTCACCGTCACCGTAAATGTGCAGGTGTTTTGGTTGCGGCTTGTGTCGGTTGCGGTATAAGTTACGGTCGTTGTTGTGCCATTTCTGAAACAAGTACCCGATTGCACCGAGCCAGTAAGCGTCACATTGCTGCAATTGTCAATGGCCAAAGGTGTCGCCCATTGCGCTCTTGCACACGTATCTAACGCATTCAAAACGAGGTTTGATGGACAGAAAATAAAACGAGGTTTGATGGTATCATTCGTACACGGACTTGTTGATATTGAACGATTTACAGTTACCGTAAAAGAGCAATATGATTTATTGCCTTTGGCATCTGTTGCCACATAACCAACTGTCGTAACGCCCGTTTTGAAGCAAAAACCCGCTTGATGTGCGCCAATTACTGAGGGAATGCCGCAGTTATCAGTTGCCGTTGGAGCAGTCCATTGCGCTCTTGCACAAGTGTCGGCAGTTGTCAAAATAATGTTAGCGGGGCAATTCGCAAAATGTGGTTTGATTGTATCAATCGCACAAACATCTGTCGTTGTACGATTTACAGTTATCGTAAAAGAGCAATACGTTTTATTGTTACTTGAATCAGTAGCAACATAGCCAACAGTCGTTGTGCCAATTGTGAAGCACATTCCCGATTGATGCGTCCCAATGACTGAGAGGATGCCACAATTATCATAAGCAATCGCATGTGGCCATTGCGCGACTGCACACGTGTCGTTTGTGGTCAAAACAATGTTCGTTGGGCATCTTTCAAAGAAAGGTTTGATGGTATCATTGAGGCACGTAGCTGTACCCGTTTGAGCAAAAAGAGATGTGCTGAAAAGGATAAAAAAGCCTAAAATCAGCTTTGTAGAATGAAGTAATGGTTTCGTCATGTAGGAATTCGTTAGTTAAAATATCGTTATGAAAATAAATAAACAATCAATGGAGGCAGTGGTGCTGTCTCGATAAGTAAAAATGGAATGCATAAAGAAAATGAGAGTTGATAGGCTAAGTGTATAGTTGTTGAAAACGATTTTGTTGTTGGCTCAAATATGATTCAAAAAGGAAAACTGCAAAGGCATGCTTAGAGGAATTCGTGACAAATAAATTAAAAATAAGTAATATTTTGTGAATATATAAAACACTTAATTTTCAATGTTTATTTTCTTTTTTATTGTTTTCAGACACTGTTTTTGTGTTACAGAAATTTAAAAATTATTTTATTGAATTATACCCTACCCCAATCACTAGATGATTTAGATGTTTTCTATTACTTATAAATATAATCAGAAAATTATGGATGAGTAAAGTCGTAGATAAAAAAATGCGGGTTAAAAGCCTTAGATTTTGCATCTATCTTGGCTTTTTAACCCCCATTATTATGTGCATTTTTTTAGGATTTGCCCAATTTTAGGCCCCTCAGTATGTTGAGTTTTTTTATCATTTAGAAGGCATCTATCCGTCGTTTGTATAAAATAGAGTTCCTTCTGAATGACAAAAAACCTTAAAATTCACTTAAATCTCCCCCATTTGCATCGCTTTTTTAGCCATTTTCGACAATTCAAAGACGCCAACAATCAAGCCCTCAAAACGCGGGTCTTTCGTCAATCCTTTTTTCCAACGGGCATAAATTTGCTGTATAATCACCGCATTTTTGAACAACCCAAAGACGTAATAAAAGGCAATATCCGACAAATCACGCCCCGTTAAAGCAGCGTAACGGTCGGCTACGTAACGCCGTTTCGGGCAACCTTCGCGCCATGTGAAATTGAATAATTTTGAAAAATCACTGTCGTCCACCTCGCACCAGTAAGCCAAAGCCGCGCCTAAATCCATCAACGGGTCGCCAACGGTCGCCATTTCCCAGTCCAAAACGCCTATGATTTCTTTCAAATCGGCGTCCCAAACGACATTATCAAACTTGTAATCATTGTGCAAAAACGTCGGTTTTTGTGGTCGTGGCGTCTGTTCGACAAGCCAAGCGGCAGCCATTTCCATATTCGGCACATCATCCGTCTGACTGTTTCGGTAGCGTTGAATCCAACCTTCCACTTGCCGTTGCACATAGCCTTCGGGCTTGCCTAATGCCCCTAAATCAGTGTTTTCAATGTCTAAATTATGCAAATCAGCTAGATTTTCGACCAATTTATCCGTCAAATGCTGCATCACATCAGGCGTCAAATCGGCATTTTGGCCATCTTTTGCTCTCAAAATAACGCCATTTAAGCGTTGCATCAAGTAAAACGGCGCGTCTAAAAGGTGTCCACTAGCTTCTATACTGAGGGGAGTCGGAATTTTAGTAAAACCACTTTTTTGCAAAGCCGACAACACCCGAAACTCGCGCCCCATATCATGCCCACTTTTAATATTTGCACCAAAAGGTGGCCGACGCAGCACCAATTCAGCCTTTTCAGTCCGAACCAAATACGTCAAATTAGAAAACCCGCCAGGGAACTGACTGATTTCCAAGACATCGCCAAAGGTCGGCAATGTCGCGTTTATGTAAACTTTAAGAGCTTCACCGTTTAGTTCTTCACCTTTACGGACGGTTGTTGTTTTGTCTATTTTCACGATTTCAAATGTCAGATTTTTAGATTTTATGGGCCACTGATTGGACTGATGCGACTAGGTTACGGTAATTCCTTCAAACATTCCACCAAGCTATCGCGCCAATGCGGAATTGTCAGATTAAAGGCTTTTTTAATTTTAGCTTTATTCAACACGCTAAACGGAGGCCGCTCAACGGGCGTCGGATATTGACTCGATTCAATCGGATACAGGTTGCAAGAAAATTGACGCATCTCAAAAATAGCCGCCGTGAAATCGTACCAACTCGTCACGCCTTCATTCGAGAAATGATAGACCCCCCTCAGCATTTCAGAGCCAACTTCTTGATTTTCAACTTTTTGCAGAATCGTTAGCACGGCTCTTGCCAAATCTCGTGCATACGTAGGCGTCCCAATTTGGTCAAAAACGACGCTCAAATCTGACCGTTCCGCACCAAGCCGTAACATTGTTTTTACGAAATTATGGCCATACGACCCATACACCCACGACGTTCTCAAAATCATCGTTTGTTCGCAAAACTTCAAAGCGGCATTGTCACCCCGCAGTTTTGTTTTGGCATAAACACCCTTCGGCGATGTTTTATCGCCTTCTTTAAACGGCGTATTTTGATTGTTGTGATAGACATAATCCGTAGAAATATGGATAAATGCCGCCCCCACGGCTTGACAGGCTTTGGCCAAATTGCGCGCACCATTGACATTGATTTTCGTCGCCAATTTAACGTCCGTTTCCGCCTTATCAACGGCAGTATAAGCCGCACAATTGACGACATACTGAGGAGCCTCTTTTTTCATAAAGTTCAACGTTTGTTGGAACTTCGTAATATCAAGCCCATCAACATCGGAGAAAATAAAGCGAAATTGGGGATGTGTAAATGATAAAAAACGGAACTCATTGCCGACTTGCCCCGCCGCCCCGCAAATGAGAATTGTTGGTTTTGACATAAATGTTTTGTAATTATGAGTGATGAATTATGAGTGATAAATATTTCGATAACACGCTGATTATCAAAAAACTATACCTGATGTTGTTCTTTATATTTGGCAATAATTTCCATCACTTTTTCCACAGGTAAACCCGTCACATCAGCGATTTCATCAACATCTTTACCTTTGAGATGCAAGCGAATAACGATTTCGGCTTTACCCTCGGCTTTACCCTCGGCTTTTGCTTTTCTTTCAGCAAGCATAATTTCTAGTTGCATTTGCATATTATAACTTGCCTCACTATGTAGGCTATTTTCGTAAGCATTGTATGCTTTGCGTTTTTTGGCATTCATCTTTGCCACATCCAACTTCTTTTTGGCTTTATCCAAGCCTTGGGCGGAAAAACCTTCTTGGACATCACCCGTTTTGAGGAAATAAATCCACTCGTCGAGTTTGTCTTTCATTTCTTTCCCATCAAAATCACCCGCTTTAATCAGATAAAAATTGGGGTACAATTCCTCCAAACTCTTCCGATTGAACAACTCTTGCTGTTCAGGCAGTAAAGTCAACACGTCGTTGAGGTGCATACCCCTAAATTGCGTTTGCCCCAAATACACGTAATCCATGCCTTGAGCGACGGAAAAATAAACGATGCTGACGGAAATTACCTTTTTAATGGTATCGTAAGTAGCACCTCTTTCCATATTTTCGACAATCGTTTTACACGCGCCGAAAAGAATACGTTGTAAATAATCATACTCCGTATTGTTTTGAATTTCAACTATAACACGCTCGTCATTCGCCGTTTTGACCAAAATATCAACGCGATTAAACTTGTCTTTTTTATGCGTTTGATTGGACTCGCTATCGAGAATTTCAATGATTTTTATGTCTTCTTTCAGCAACTCTGAAAGAAAGCCCTCTAAAATCTCGAAATTGCTTTTATCCCGAAGCATAAATTTCATAAACCAATCAAAACGAACGAGTCTGGTTACTTTCGGCGATTTTATAATTTTGGAAGTGGCCATATTAAAATGCTTTTAAGTAGTTGTTGGTTAATAGTTACTCGTTATTGGTTTCGCAATCTATTGAAAATTAGCTTATTGCAAGATTCCATAACAGCGTTCATTTAAACATCACTACTTGTAATTTAATTTAAAGACTTTTCTTATTCAAAAAGGAACATTAAAGTGCAAAAATAGCCTTTTTTTTACTTTTTTTAGCAAAAATACTGAGGGGGGTGTTCAAACTTAATTTTTTACAAATCGAGTGACTGAATCATTTGTTCTCAAAAAATAGACGCCGCTTTGCAACATGTAAACATTGACGGAATGCAACGCATCCATAACAACAAGTTTCCTAACAACTTGGCCTAAAACATTAACAATTTCGATTGTTTGACCCGCTTGATTTTCAATATTCAACACGTCGTTTACGGGATTTGGATGCACTTTTATACCCCTCAGTATATCAGATCTTTTGACGCTAATTGTTTTTGAAAAATGTATTTTATTATTTAATTCTTTGATTTTCAAATGATAATACGTTAGCTCAAATGGCAATTCATCTAGTACAGGCGACGTGTCAAACGCTGAAAAAGTAAGTCCTTGCTCTTTTTTACTGAGGGGTATAAAATTAACGCCATCGGGCGATTTTTCAAGGCTCAATTCTGCTAAATCCTTCGCGTGAGCATAAGTCCATGTCAAGTGGTTGCCCGTTTTTTCGGCAGTCGCTGAAAAGTTCAACAATTCAATCGGTAAAACGATGTTTCTCGCTTGATAGGCCAATAAATCACGAATAATATTGGCCGCAACCGTGTCATAAGTCCGAATTTTAGCCTCAATCGCCGCATCGCTCATCGTCAAACAGTCGGCACAATAAGACGGCGGACTTGCGCCGTTGCATTTTTCGACGACAAACGGCGTGCCTTGCGTTGCCCCGTTGAGAAAACGAAAATCGGGCCGCGTATTATAAGAGGTGATTGTCGTGCCTAACCAAAACAGCGAATCGAAGGTAATGACATCGGGATAATTGTAAAACGCCACCGCTTGCTCTTGTTTTGGCGGCGAAAGCGTGGAACTGATGTCGCCGCAAACGAAAAAACCGTGCATTTTTCCTGCCACCGTTTGAAACAAAATTCCCGCGTGTAAAGCATGAACATTATCCGCAGGATTGCCGTTGCGGATGCTCGTTCTGACCAGCACAAAATGCTTTGCTCCATTAGACTGATGCGACTGATTTTCACTGATTTTTTTTAATCCATTTTATCGAAAAAAATCAGTAAAAATCAGTCGCATCAGTCTAATCAGTGGCCCATTTGCTACGTAGAAAGAGGAGTGTCATAAAAAATGTTGGCATCACAACCAAGTGATGCCAACATTCTTAATTCTTAATTTCTAATTCTTCCTTATCGAACCTCCTTGACGAACAAGTAACGTTTTTTATCAATTACGGAAAAATATATCATATAAACCATTGATACTAAGGCGGCAGCGGCCAATTCAAATTTGATTTCATCCCGAAACCAGCCCAAAGCGGCCAACAACACAAAGGTCATAATGACCATAAAATTCGACTGATACGTGCCAATTCGCAATTGCGTTGACGCT
Source organism: Saprospiraceae bacterium (assembly GCA_043720935.1). GTDB lineage: Bacteria > Bacteroidota > Bacteroidia > Chitinophagales > Saprospiraceae > JAAFJT01. The sequence goes on along the minus strand of JAYSRS010000319.1, from coordinate 687 downwards.
TTTTCCGACAAATTAATTGGCAACGGCTCGGTGCGGTAAATCGTGTAACGCGCTTCAACAGCGAGCGTTTCAAACGGGACGACAATCTCTTGACGGCCACCGTTCGGAATTTTGGCAATCGGTCTGCCGTTGATTAAAACGTCAATAGCACGACCGATGTGGAAAAATTGAAAAGGAAATTCGACTGTGATTACTTTCGTCATAATGAAATTTTTAATTTTAAAAGGTGTAAACGTTAAGATGACCGTTTTAGCGTCTTAAGTTACAAGTTTTTTTTTAAATGGTTGCGTATTTTAAAGGTAAAAAGTTATGTTTTTTTTCAAAAATGCGCTTGAAAAAAAGAATTTCAAATTTAACAGTAAGTTTTTTCTTGGCTTCTTTTGCGGCGGCGTAGCTGCTTAATCTAGGTAATATTTATACTTCCCACCACTTGTTTACGCGGTGTAACCGCGAAACAAGCGGTTTTGCGGTTACACCGCATCGTAAATCGGGCTTATAAACTTGGTATTACCGAGATTTAGCAGCTACGCCGCAACCTAAAATTCTAAAGTGGAAATTGCTATCAAAACAAATTATTATTTTTGATTAATTGACAATGAGTACTTTAGGAATGTGAAATAAATAAAAGCGTATTTTACGGGCTGTTTTTCGCTGCGCGAAAAAGACGCCCTTTAAAAGATTTTTTAA
>JAYSRS010000318.1:0-4626 GCA_043720935.1 Saprospiraceae bacterium | reverse complement strand
AAGAAGATTGGCAACATAAAATCGTTATGCCCCGTGCTGCTTTATTATCTAAATTTTTGGATAGTGCTATTGGTTCAGTTGTCGGCGATAGTCTTATTTTATACATTACTTTTCAAGGCGAAAAAGTGATGTGTTCGGGTGAGGATTTTTCTGAATTTTATAACAATTTTGACGATTTCCCGCGTATTGAGCATTGAAATACTGAGGGGCCTCTTTTTCCAAGCCGCCGCTATTTTTTTAAATTTTTTCCCCGTTTATATTTTCTACTATCAAAGCTATGTTTATCTTTGGCTAAGCTAATTTTTTATATTAAATTAATCAATCAACCAAGAAGCAATTACGTTATGGATAAAAACTACATCATCGAACTTATCCAACAGAATCGTTTGCAAGAAGCGATTAAAGCCATTGAAAAGGCATCGAAAGGCAGTCCTCTGCAAAATGAAGTCATTATGTTGTCGTCGTCTTATTCTGAATATGCAGAATTGAACCGCAGTGCGACCGAAGATTTTGAGACGTTGCAGATGCAACGCGCCAAAATTACCAAACGTTTGTTGTCCGTTTTGGAGGAAATTCCACCCGAAGACTTGGAAAAAGTGACGCCGCCACCACCTAAGCAAGCGATTCCTACGCCTTCACGTGCAACGCCCGCAGCTCCGCAAACGCCTTACGGGTCGCCACAAGCCGACGTTTCCAAATTATGGGGCATTGATAAAAAATGGCTCATGTTTGGCGGCGGTGCATTGGCTGTTTTGTTGCTTTTGATGTTCATTCCTTTGGGCAACGATGCCGAAACCGACACGGGTTCTAACAATACCGCTCAAACGGGCGTCGTAACGGGGCGAAATGTTCGGTTTGTTGAGTACAAAAACAACGAAGGTGTACTGTGTCAATTCGTTGAGGACGAATATGGAAAATGGACGGAACAAAATGCCAATAGTGGGATAATTGCTAAATTTCAAGAAACAAAAAGGGATGACAATTCGGTTTTTCTACGCGATGAATCTAGGGAAGTGGGCATAACGCTTCAATTGGATTTGAAGAATAAACAGGTGAACTATGCCGATGATAGGGGTAAAGCCTTCGTATTGTGCCAAATTTTAGACTATCATTGATGTTTTCGATAATATTACTGTACGAATTACATTTTACGCGGTTTACGGGCTGTTTCGAGCGCAGCGAGAAACAGCCCGTAAACCGCGTAAACGACTTCTCCGAACTTACCAATATTTATTATTTAATTTTATAAACCGACACCGCCACTTGTTCCCGCTTACCGTGTCGTTCGGCTACCGTCGTTACCATGCGTTTTGACCCTTCTTCTTGGCGGTCAAAGTGGAGTATTTTTTCTTCAATTTTATGCGCACTCAACAACGTTAAACTGATTTCTTCTTCTCGTAATACATTGATTGTCAATTGAATATCGCCTTCTGAATCATTGACGAATTGAAAATCTTTTGAGCCATAAACGACCGTAGCATCTGCACCGAGGGGTGAAATACGTTCGTGTTCTTCGTAAATATCGACCGAATGATTGTGCCGTTCGAGGATTTTCAGCCCTGCTTTCAATGCCGCCAAATACATCAAACCCGATACTTGACACACGCCACCGCCTGTTTCAAAATCAACGACACCGTTTTTGATAATCCGACTTTTCCGAAAACCGTTGCGCTCCGATGGGTTGCCGACGACGTGCCAAAACGAGAATATTGCCCCGCGTCGAATCACGATGCCCGATATTTTAGCCGCCGTCAAACGGATATTGCTCAACTTGTTCTCAAACAATTCGCCGCGCTTAATGGCTTGTTTTTCAATGATTTGTGGCGTGAAATGGTCTTTAAGCGTTACCACTTTTGGCGATGTCAGTTTGAACAACGACCCATTCGACAAGTGCTGCGCGTAACGCAAGGCCACTTTCGAGTGGACAATAAAAGACTGTGGGACAGCTTGTTTGATGTAGGCTTTCATGCGGATATTTTTTGTAGCGCGACTTTCAGGTCGCGGTTGTGCTGAAAAACAGGCCGCGACTTGAAAGTCGCGTTACGATGGTCAAATGTAAAACACCCCCCTCAGTATTTTATCAAAAATTAGAGTCTATGTTATTTTTTTTATCTTCTTTTACGCAAAAATATAAAACGACTACCACTTCAACATTTATCATTCATCATTTATCATTGCGAAACCATGCTTCAACAACTTACCCTTTTTGACTTAATTCTCCTCATTGTTTTGGTTCTAATCATCAATTTTGGAAGCATTTTGGCGGGTTATTTCCGCAAAACGACTTCTGAAGACTATTTTATGGCGGGGCGTTCCTTGCGTTGGTGGTCGGTTGCAGGGTCTATTTACGGCACGAACGTCGGTGTGCAACAAATCATTGGTATGATGTCCGTTGGTTATACGATTGGCTTTGCCCAAAGTCATTATGAAGTCTTGGCAATTCCGCCGATATTGGCTTTGGCCTATGTTTTTATTCCAATTTACCGCAGTCGGAGCGTTTTTACGCTCTCGCAATGGCTTGGCTATCGCTATACTGAGGGGGCCAAAACGGCGTATTCATTGCTCAATATTATCTTTATTTTACTGACTTTGGTCGGCGGTTTTTACCTTGGCGCACGAACTTTGTGCTTGTTTACGAAGGGTTCGGCAGTCGAATTGACCTATTTCAGTGCATTGATAATTATGGCCGTCGTAACGTGTTTGTTTTCCGTTTTTGGCGGCATGGAATCGGTCGTGATTGCGGACAATATTCAAACCGTTTTGATGGTGATTGCCGTCATAACGGTTGGTAGTTTGGCCTTTGTTCAGCCCGAAATTGGCAGTTTTTCCAACCTCTTAACACTCGATCATTCAATGCCGATTGCGGAGCAAAAAATGCACTTGTACTTGCCACCCGACCATCCGAAACTGCCCGTCACAGGCATTTTTACGGGTTTGATGGTACAACATTTCTTTTTTTGGACAACCAATCAATACCAAGTGCAGCGCGTTTTGGCGGCAGCGAGTGACCGCGACGCAAGGCTTGGGGCGATTGTCGCAGGAGCGTTGAAACTGACGATTCCGTTCTTTACGGTGGCAGCAGGAACGGCAGCTTTTTACATCTTTAAAAGCCGCAATGCTAACGGAATGCCCTTGCCTGATGATGTGTATTTGACCTTAATGAACGCCGTCGTGGCCCCTCAGTATTGGGGCTTAAAAGGCATCATTTTGGCGGGTTTGATTTCGGCAATATTCGCTTCGATTTACTCGATGATGAACTCCGTTTCGACGATGATTTCGGTCGATATGTACCGCAAATTTGTTAATCCGACCGCCGAAGACAAGCAAGTCGTGCTATTTGGCAAGAAAAGCATCGTTGTTTTGTCGGTTGTGGCCTTGTTTGCGGCCTATTTTACGTTCGACCCGTCGTCGAAAGACAATATTTTCCTAACCATGACCGCCATGACCGCTTATCTCAAACCCGGGATTGTGGCGGCCTTTGTGATGGGTATTTTGTGGAAACGCGTTCATCCTCGGACGGCGGTTGCGGCGATGTTGGCCGCGCCAATTTTCGGTTTTGTCGCCGAAGTGGTTTATAAATTAGCTGTTCAAAACGTTGCTTCTCCGATGTTTGGCACAAGCCTCAATTTCATGCACCGCGTTTTTCTAACCTTCGTTTTTTGCATTGTTTTGCAAGTGATTTTGAGTAAAATATGGACATACGAAGGCGAAACCGACGCTGATTTGACAATTGATGGCAAAGGCATTTTACAGAAATTAGGGGTGTTTTCGGCCTTGCAAACGCCGTTTTTAGTGGCGGTTTTTACGAATTTAGCGACCCCTCAGTATTGGGCATTGCCTGCGGCTTTGATGGCGTTCGCTCAATTTATGTATGAATGGTATAAAAGAAAAAGTCAAGACGAACACAAGCTGTTGTGGCAATCTGATTTGCTTTATGCGGGTCTTTTGGCGGGCGTGACGGTGTGGATTTTGTACTTTTTTGCTTAAAATTTTACACATTATGGGTCACTGATTGAACTGATTGAACTGATTCGACTGATTTACACTGATTCTTAGTTTTTTTCTGTATGCTGGTAACTTCGGAAATCTCAATTTTTTTCCAAACTTCTGTAAAAGTGGGTCGTCATTGCGAGGAGGTACAACGAAGCAATCTTTAAGTTTTCGCAGAGTTTTTGCTTGAAAACAGTCGTTTTTTTATTAGAATTCTGCTAAAATCCAAGAGATTGCTTCGTCGTGCCTCCTCGCAATGACAACGTTGATTGGCAGAAGTTATAGGTAAATCGAGATTTTCGAAGTTACAAGTGAAAGAAAAAAATCAGTGTAAATCTGTTGAGTCAGTCCAATCAGTGGTCTATAATGTGTAGATTGTACAGCAAAATGTTAACAGTGATACTTTTTCAGAATTATCGGCTTTATGTCGCATTTCCAATTTACCGTACATTCCCTTCGGGAATTTTCACACTTAAATAAATCTGAAAATATATGAAACGCATTCCTTAGGAACGTTAAGTAAATAAAAGCGTATTTTACTGGCTCTTTCTCGCTGCGCTCGAAAATCGCCATCTGAAGGATTTTAGGAGGCAGCTTGTTTTTTGAAAGAAAATCGTAGATTTTCTTTCAAAAAAC
>JAYSRS010000317.1:0-1652 GCA_043720935.1 Saprospiraceae bacterium | reverse complement strand
GTCGCAAATCAATTTTTGAGTAAAAAAAGGCATTTTTGTGGCAAAAGGTTTAGGAAATTTGCAAAATTTCCTAAATCTGATACCCCCTCAGTATTTTGCGACATAAAGCCGATAATTCCGTTTGATTTAAACCAATAGTCCTTAAAAATAGCCGCCGCACGCGCCTTTTCGTTGGTAAAAGCGTCGTCTTGAAGTGCCTTATTAAAAACGCATACAAAAATGAGGCGTTCGATCGTGAAAACATTACACAATCAAGCAGGAACATTACATGATTTACACCCCCTCAGTATTTTACCCTTTTTTTTTGAAGCCATTTTGCAAAAACCCCGTTCAGTTTTCCAATTTTGTCTAAATTGCGTCCGATTTGACGACATATCAACAATTCAATTCAACTATTTATGGACATCCGCAAGACAATAGAACATACTATTCTCCGCCCCGATTGCACAATGGAGGCGATTCGGCAACTCTGTGAAGACGCGCTTCAACACACCTTTTACGGGGTTTGTGTACCGCCTTATTACGTCCGCGACGCCGTGCGATTTATCAACGAACAGGCCAAAGTCATTACCGTCGTCGGTTTTCCGATGGGCTATTCGACGATTCCATCAAAAGTTGAGGAAATCAAAAAAGCCCTCGACGAAGGGGCTGACGAAGTAGATGCTGTGGTGAGCATTGCGGCTATAAAAAGCGGTAATTGGAATTACGTAAAAAATGAATTAGACAGCATGATGCGCTCCGTGTTTTTGAAAGGTAAAGTGTTGAAACTCATTGTCGAGACGGGCATTTTAACCCGCGAAGAATTAGCAAAACTGTTGCCTATTGCTGAACAACACGAAGTACATTTTATCAAAACCTCAACGGGTTTCAACGGCGTCGGTGCAACGATTGACGATGTGAAATTCTTGAAAGCCAATTTGAAAAATAAAACAAAAATCAAAGCCTCGGGCGGCATTAAAACCCAAGAACAGGCTGAAAAACTACTCAACGCGGGAGCGGATAGGTTGGGTACGTCAAGCGGTTTGCAGATGCTTGGACAGTAAAATTTAGACATAATTACGTTCGGGAAACTTTAAAAGTTTCCCGAACGTTTATCGCATCAAATTTGGTAAACAATATTTTTAATTAATTGAAAATCAGATAGCTATGAAACAAATAATTGTCTCAATCGTCGTATTTTTTACGATTTTCAGCGCGGCAAAAGCGCAAAATATCACCGTCAACGAAGAGCCGACTATCACGCGGATGATGGACATTTACGCCAACGGCAACAAAGCCCGTACGGCAGAACAAACGATTGATGGCTTCCGCATTCAGCTCGCCGCAACGACCGACCGCCGCAAAGTGGACCAAATGCAAAGCGCATTCACGGCACGTTACCCAAGCGTTTATGCGGGATGGTCGCAAGCAGCCCCATATTACCGCGTCAGAATTGGCGGTTTTACGAGCCGCAACGATGCGACTAAATTTCTGGGCAACATCAAAAAAGACTATCCCGACGCTTACATCGTTGCCGATAAAGTCAAAACGACCGAACTCACCAGTCTTTAATAGTTATGAGTTATAAGTTATAAGTTATGAGTTTGTCTCATACAAACTCATAACTTATAACTCATAACTCATAACTCATAACTTCTTTTGGCTTTCAAACC
>JAYSRS010000316.1:0-1658 GCA_043720935.1 Saprospiraceae bacterium | reverse complement strand
AACTTAAAAGTTGGGGTTAGTCATAAAAGTAAAAACTATCTATCTATTTCATTTTAAATATTTTACACATTAAAAAATATTGCTGCACAGTAGTTTAGGCACGGCCTACATCTACGAAATTTTTAAGATTTCGTAAACGTTGGAAAGCAGATAATTTCGATTTGAAGGTTAATTTGCCTTTTGAATCGGCTCGTTTTTGCCCAAATACTGAGGGGTCTCTTTTTTAGAATTAAGCCTCGTAAAATCTTGTTTTTTACTATGTTTGCATTCTAAAAAAACGGATTTTCCTATGAAAAGAAGAGAATTTATACGTAAAACGCTCTCATTAAGCCTTAAAACGGGCTTGGTTGCGGGGCTTTACACATGGCAAATTGAACCGTTTTGGTTGGAGTTTACGCGGGTGAAAATGCCTATTAAAAACCTACCTAATGCATTGATTGGCAAGACTTTAATGCAAATCAGCGATATGCACGTCGGCAAGCGGTTCGACCCGCAATACATCAGCGATTCGTTCAAAAAAGCGCAAACATTTAATCCCGATTTCGTGGTTTATACGGGCGATTTTGTCAGTTATAAATCAGCAGAACAATTTGAGCAATTGACAACGGTTTTTCAGCATGTCGTTATTGGAAAATTAGGCACAATCGGCATTTTGGGCAACCACGATTACGGTAAGCAGTGGCAAGAAAGTGCCGTTGCCGACCACATTGTAAACATCCTTTCTGACAAAGGAATCTTCATGTTAAGAAATGAACAAAAAGACTTTAATGGCTTGAATATCATTGGTTTAGATGATTATTGGGGAACAAATTATGAGCCTCAAAAAGTCTTGAATGACCTCAATCATAATTTGCCCAATCTCGTGCTTTGCCACAATCCCGACGTGGCTGACGAGCCGATTTGGAACAATTACAAAGGCTGGATTTTGTCGGGTCATACGCACGGGGGACAGTGCAAACCACCATTTTTAGACCCGCCGATGTTGCCCATCAAAAATACCCGTTATTCGCAAGGACAAATTGATTTGGCAGATGGCCGAACGCTGTATATTAATCGAGCTTTGGGGCATTTGTGGCAAATTCGGTTCAATGTTAGACCAGAAATCACGATTTTTGAGTTGACCAATGCGTAAGATAAATGGTTTGGGAATTGTAGCTTGTGACGTATTCGGAATTTCAAGATAAGTAAGAAAATGATGAATTTTCAACAGCAATTTCCGCTTGGGCTTCTCACCTTGCGGTATCTGCAAAATCTTGGTAATACCAAGCCCATAAGCCCAATTTTCCACACGGTGTAACCCCAAAACAAGCGGTTCTGCGGTTACACCGCGTAAGAAAGTCATGGATAGTTTAAATATTACCGAGATTTGGCAGCTACGCCGCCGCGAAAAAGCCAAAGCGGGAATTACTGAATTTTACTTATCACTTATCACTTATCACTTATCACTCATGTTACGCAATGGACCACTGATTTGAGGGATACGACTGATTTACACTGATTTTTTCTATAAGCGTTTCCATTAAAAAAGAAATTCTTTTAAATCAGTCGTATCCCTCAAATCAGTGGCTCATTTTAGCCGCTTGCGTAACATCAGTTATAACACATAAAAACGTAACTATTGCTACCTTCCATAAAATGCCAAAGTAGAACTAAGTCGT
>JAYSRS010000315.1:0-13841 GCA_043720935.1 Saprospiraceae bacterium | reverse complement strand
TTCCCTATTCCCATCTATTCTCTTATTTTATTGTCTTGTTAACCATAAAAGTAAAGAGAATAGGGGGAATATTTTTTTTTAACTTAACAAGCCAGTTTTAAACCCGCGTCAGATTGTAACTCGTTGAAAATCAATAAATTGGAGTTCTAAGTTTACGCTTGCGTCTTTTAACCGATAATTCCGATTTTTAATTTTTAATTCAAAGTACCCCCTCAGTAAAAATGTCCTTTTAGGCTTAAATTTTTTGAAAACGCTTATATTTGCCCAATGAAAAGGAAAATATTGTCAATCGGTCGTCAAAGTTTTCGAGATGTGCGCGAAAATAATTGTATATATGTTGACAAAACGCAACATATATACAACCTTTGTGTGGAAGGTAAAACCTACTTTTTATCCCGTCCGCGTCGCTTTGGCAAATCGCTTCTATTGTCCACGATACATGAATTATTTTTAGGTAGTGAATCGCTTTTTCAAGACACTTGGATTGCCGATAAATGGGATTGGACTAAGAAAAATCCCGTCATTCATCTCTCTTTTTTGAGCGTTCCTTACGCAACGATGGGCTTGGAAGCGGGGATTCGATATGTTTTATTAAATTTATATGAAAAATACCAATTTGACGCTAAAAACCTAACAGATATTAGTCTTTTATTTACTGGCTTAATTAAGGAATTGCACGACCGACACGGAAAAGTCGTTGTGTTAATTGACGAATATGACAAGCCGATTATTGATTTTTTGGAACACAATAAAATTGAAGAAGCCAAAGCTAATCAAGCCGTTTTAGGGCTTTTTTACGGGGCTTTGAAAGATGCCGATTTTTACATGCGTTTGCTGTTCATCACGGGCATTTCCAAATTCACAAAAGTCTCGTTGTTTTCTAAATTGAACAATCTGAATGACTTAACGCTCAATCGCTATTACGCAACGATGCTCGGCTACACTCAAACAGAATTGGAACATTATTTTGATGCGTATATTATTGAAGCTCAACGTGTTTTGGAAATTGAGACGCGTGAAGAATTGTTAAACGATGTGCGTGTTTGGTACAACGGTTATAGCTGGGATGGTAAAAATACGGTATATAATCCCTTCGGAACGCTACTTTTTTTCTCAAATAATGACTTTCAAAGTTTTTGGTTTCAATCGGGAACGCCTAGTTTTTTGGTTGAAAAAATGTTGACTCAAGACTTTTTTCAGTTGGAAAATATTGAAACCGATACCAATTTTTTAGACCAATACAGCTTGAATAATCTGGAATTGACTTCTCTGCTTTTTCAAACGGGTTATTTGACCATCAAAGAAAAATCGCGCAGCAATTTGGTGTTGTCTTATCCAAATCAAGAAGTCAAAGAGGCCATGTACACATTTTTGATTGACGGCATGGGTAAAACCGTAGGCGGTGGCGGTGCGACAGTTCAGCACTTTCAAAAAGCGTTTTTGAAGCATGATTTAACACAAGCGGAAAACATTTTGACGGCTCTTTTTGGTGGCTTGACGTATGATATGTATATGCACCAAACGCAACAACAAGTAGAGGGTTTTTATCACGGTTTGATTCATATCTTATTCAAATGCTTAGGTATATATATACAAAGTGAAGTGCATACATCAAAGGGACGTGCGGATGCTATTGTTGAAACATCTACTCATGTTTACTTTTTTGAGTTCAAATTAAATAGCGATGTGGATACGGCTTTAACGCAAATCAAAGACCGAAAATACGTTACTTCTTACGCGGCTGATAGTCGTTTAAAAGTCGCTATCGGCGTTAATTTCAACAGCCATACAAAAGAATTAGAGGCTTGGAAAACGGCTGTTCTGTAAAAATAGACCCCTCAGTATTTTGGCTTAAAAATTGAAATTTAATATTAAAAATGCCGACTACGCGCTTGTGTGGTCGGCATTTTTAATTTATGGACATCTGACATCTAATTTATTTCAAGCTCATAACTGGCCCTTCGGGATGCACGACCAACAATTCATTACGAGCAGGGTGAATGTATAAATCCATTTCTTCCAACGGAATAGCCCCTAAAAGTGCTTCTTGGTCGTCGGGTAAAAGCAAGGCACTCGTGATGCACCAACGGTCTAAATATTTAACCCTAATCGAACCAACAACGGGCAATTCGAGCCGTGTGCCGTCCGCTAATTGTGAAGGTCGTTTGCCGATAATCGGCAAATCAAGTGCTTCACGGATAGTCTCGTTGATAGCCATCATGACCGCACCTGTGTCCACGAGTGCGCGAATGTCAATTTGGCGAATTTCATCTTCGCCTATACGTTTGCGATTGTAATCGGAAACATCATTTCCGTTTTGTAACTGAATGTTAGCATAAGTCAAGCCCATTGCGTGTTAGTTTTTTGATGAATAAAAATCAAATGTACGAATAAAATAGTGCAATAGCTCATTTTATAGTTCAACGAAGTTCTAATTTTCGACCAAATAGACCCCCTCAGTATTTTTAGCAAAATCGCTCAATTAGGCCACTAAAACGGCGTTTACCACTTGAATTTCCGCTTTCCCCACGCCATCATATTTAAAAATTACCATGCCGTCGCTTGCCTCAATGCGGTTGTGTTTTTGAAAAACAGTGAAGTCAAAAGTCAAGGGCAAAGCGACAAAACGGAATTTATTGTGATTTAATTTTAAGCTGTTTAGTAACTCAAACTTTTCTGCCCGTGGCAATTCTTCGCAAAACAACGTTTGCGGTTTGACTTTATAATACGCATAATAATCAAGCGTAATCAATTGTTTTAGAACGTTATCGCTTGGATAATTGGTTTCGGCGAAGCCAAATAGCAATGCATACACATCTTTCAACGTGTATTGATGCAAGTCTTTTCGCTCTGAAAAATAAGTGCCTAAACCTGCCAAAAAGTCGAAAATACTGTACTGCTGCGTGACGTATTTAAGGGTGTGAAACGCCCGTTTTTTGTTCCAATACACTTCCAACGAATGTTCTAACAATTCAATTTGGTGCAATTCTGCCCTTGACAAATAATTACTTTCGATGATTTGATACGGCGGATTAGGGTCGTAAACAAAGCCGTGTTTGTTCGCTTTGTCTCTGACGGGCGTGCCTTTCAAAAACTTCAAAAAACCGAGCTGCAATTCGGGTGGAAAGAGCTTAAATGTCTCCTCAAAACTGTATTTTATGTCGGCGAAATAGTCCAAAGCCAAGCCGACAATCAAGTCTAAGTGCATCTCTACGTAGTCTTCCAATTGACGAATAATGCGCGTCGTTTTTTCAAAACTTTGCTTCCGACTGACTTTTAAATTGGCCTTCTGATTGACGGTTTGAATGCCGATTTCAAAGCGAAACAAGCCTTTTGGCACGCGTTCTTGAATAAATTTGATAATATCGGGATGCAAAATATCGGCGGTGATTTCAAATTGAAACACGTTTTCGGGGCGATAATTGTCCAAAATAAATTGAAAAATATCAATTGTAAAATCGCGTTTCATGTTGAACGTTCTATCCAAAAATTTGATGGTTTTACCGTTTTGAATCAAGTACAAAAGCGTCGCTTTGATGCTGTCGTTTGGCAAATACCGCACTTTATTGTCCAAACTCGCCAAGCAAAATTCGCACTTGTACGGACACCCACGCGAGGTTTCCAAATACAAGACTTTGCTGCGTAAATCTTCGGCGGGTTCGTACAAATAAGGTTGAAAGTTCTGATATTCCAAGAGGTCAAAATTGGTTGAAGTCGAATTGTAAAAAATCTCTTCTCGGCTAATTTTACGCACCAAACTCGGCACTAAATCCACGTTCGGATACGCGTTCAAAAAATCCCGAAACGGAATTTCACCTTCGCCCGTAATGATGTAATCAATGTCTTCCCGCGCAATGATTTCTTGCCATTCGTAACTCACTTCGGGGCCACCCAAAAGGATTTTTACTGAGGGGTCTCTTTTTTTGATTTGATTGACAACGTTTAACGTTTGCGTAATATTCCATATATAACAACTAAACGCCACGACTTCAAACGTCGCGCAATAGTCCGCAACCTCCGAAGGGTTTTCTTTTATGGTAAATTCTTTCCATTCCAAACCCGTGTGTTTGTCTTTATTGAGGCCATACAAAAGGCGAATCGCCAAGTTTGTATGAATGAATTTTGCATTGAGTGTGGTGAGTAATACGCGCATTTTTTTGCTTTGAATTGAGACGTTGAAGCGGCAAAGATATGATTTTAATGACACTTTTCTTTTTACGCAGCAAAAGGTAGCCACGGAGCTTGCTCCGTAAGGCATAAAATAGTAAATGCCGCTTGGTTATCAGTGCTTTACGGAGCAAGCTCCGTAGCTACCAACTAATTCGCAGTCTAAAAAGAAAAGTCTCATTTTAATGGCTGTTTTGGGCAAAATACTGAGGGGGTGTTTTTATTGCGGCGTAGCTGCAAAATATCGGTAACGCCCTCGCACACAAGCACAATTTCCTCTGCGGTGTAACCGCAAAACCGTCTGTTTCGCGGTTACACCGCACAAGGAAGTACTTAAGTTTGTGAATATTACCAAGGTCTTGCAGCTACGCCGCAATGTGAAAACTAAAATAAAGATAGTGAACATTAATACGATTGGCCTTACTAACATTGATTTTATTTGTCGAGAATACGGTTGTAAATAAGCTGTAAACGGTTTTTAAAATCGCGTTTTGGGTAAATGTTGAAAAATAAATACCCCAATAAACGGTAAAATTCACATTTTTTTATTTATAAATTGACAAATACTGAGGGGTGTGTTTTGAATTAAAAATTAAGAATTAGAAATTAATTACTAGATACTTCATTGATACCGCTTTTTTTATAGATTTTTTTTATTAAAAATTATAGAAAAAACGCTTTTGTACAATTGTCTAAATTTTTCTAGCTTTCAGAGCAACCGTTCACCGACACTTGAACGGTGGCTTTATTTTTGTAATTTTGCCCCATGATTGAACGTATTGTGGAGAAAACAAACGCTTATTCGGCTCTCCTACACTATGACTAACGATTTATACGAATCACGCAATTTTTAAAAATACTTGATTACTCATGTTACGCGAGCAACTCAAAGGACACACTGATTTGACAGATACGACTGATTTGAAAGGATTTCTTTTTTAGTTTCCTTCTGAATGACAAAAGAAAAAATCAGCGTAAATCAGTCGCATCAGTTTAGTCAGTGTCCCATTGGGTAACATCAGTTATTTGAGAGAAAACTAACATTCAACACATGGAATTACGCTATTTCTTTTCTGTTTTGTCGAAACGAAAATGGTTGCTCGCGGCGGTAATGCTTGCGGCGGCAACGGCTACATTTTTGATTGTCGGCAAAATGCCTCATAAATTCAAAACCTCTGCTTTGCTCACAACGGGCATCGTCGAATTTCAAACAATTCGCGTCGGCGAGCCAAATCCGTTCGTTCAAGAATTTGAAATTGAAAGCAAATTTGCGAATCTCACGGAGCGTATGAAAGCGCGTCCCGTCATTAATGCACTAACAAAACGCTTGATTTTGCACGATTTACGCCCTACGGCGGGTGTCGAACCGTTCCGAAAACTCGACCTTAAAAAAGTCGGTTTTTCACAAGAACGCCTTGATGCGTACCTTGAAGTGCTTGAAAATCGCCCCGATTCGCTAGGAATTTCCGAAAAAGACATCGAAGTTTTGTTCACCGCACGGACGATTGAGAAGGCGATGGGCTACGATTATGAGACGATTAAAGAGCAGCTTGAAATGAAGCGGTCGGATAAATCAGATTATTTGCGGATTGAATATGTGTCAGAAAAACCTGAATTAACGTATTATGTTGCAAAGACATTTGTAGATGAATTTTTAGGGTCTTACAATGCCAAAAAAGATACGACCGAAAGCAAATCGTTGGTCTTTTATCGGCATTTGGTGGAAGATAAAAAACGTGTTTTGGACTCGCTCAATCAATCGCAAACGAATTATGCGAAGTCAAACGGCCTCGTTGCCCCTTTGGAACAAGCACAGGCTTTGGTGTCGCAAATCAAGGATTTGGAAATGGTACGGGATGAAGCGAATAAGCAGCGTGTGGGTTTTTCGAGGTCAGCCGATGTTTACACGGAAGCTAAGGAGGAATATCAAAAGAATTTTAAAACCATCTATTCCGAAAATATATTAAATAATGAACGCATAAAGCAATTAGACAATGAACTCCGTAATTTGAATAACAAATTAGTGGATGCGAATATGCAAGATGAAGGGATTAAACGTCAAATTGAAGAAACAAAAGGGCGTAGAGTGTTGGTTTCAAGGCAAATAGCTTTGACGCGTGCCGAAGGAACAGACCCCGCCGTCGTTAAGCAAAACGACATGTATGTGCGTTACGTGGATGCTAAAAGTAACCTTGATGCGACAACGCAACACGTAAATGTTCTGTCGAAACGCGTGGATGAACTCTACAAAAAACGCTCGGGTTTGGTGAATAACAATGCCGAATGGAACAAATATAACCGTCAAATTGAAGTCGCGGCGGCGGAATATAAATACGCAATTGATAAGCAAAATCAAGCCGATGTCATTAAGCAATCGGGTTTTGAGGAGTCGCCGATGAAGGTTTTGGAATATCCGATGTATCCGTACAAAGCGGAGTCGAACAAACGGGCGTTGTTGTCGTCTTTTGCGGGCATTGGTGCAGCGACTTTGGCGACGGTTTTGTTGTTTATGTTGACCTATTTTGACCGTTCGTTGGGGTCGGTTTTTCAATATGACAAACAAGTCGGGTTGCCACTTTTATCAACGATAAATCAATTAAATGCTAAGAAAACGGACAATTTTGACCAGTTTTTCAAGCAAAATGACGTTAGAAAAGAGACGGAATACTTCAAGGAATCGCTCCGAAAAGTGCGGCATGACATTGAGGCATCGGGTGCAAAATCGTTCTTGTTTACGTCGTTGAAAGACCAAGAAGGCAAGTCATTTATGGTCGCAGCGTTGGCGTATTCGCTCACTTTGAAGTCGAAAAAAGTGTTGATTATTGACACCAATTTCAAAAACAACACACTCACGGGTTTGTCGGTAAAGCCTTTTTTGGACAATCCGATGACGTCGGTTGTCAAAACGTCGGACGCTTCAACGCGCTTGGATTTTACGATTAACATTCCGACGGTGGACATTATTGGCAATCAAGGCGGTCACAATTCGCCTTCGGAACTGCTTGCAGGTGTCGATTTTAAGCGAAAAATGCTTGATTTAGGCAAAATGTATGACTACATTTTTCTCGAAGCGGCGGCCTTGAACAAGTATTCTGATGCCCGTGAATTGGTGGATTTTGTGGATAAAGTGATTCCCGTTTTCAACGCAAATACAGCCTTAACAAAGACCGACGAAAACGGCCTTACTTTCCTGCATTCTTTGGGTAAAAAGGTGTTGGGCAGTGTGTTAAATAAAGCGCATTTAAAGAATTTGAATTAATAGGAGAGCCTTGTTTAAACGTAACTGAAGACGTCCGTTATTGGTTGAAATATAGCAATAACGGATGAATTTATTTTTTAATTGTTATTTACTATGTCAAAAAACTACTGGCTAAAATCAGGCTTTTATTCCCTCCTCAATCAACTGACGCAAATGGTGTTCAATTTAGGCGCGTTTGTGTTGCTGTTGCGAATTTTGGATAAGGAAACGTGTTCGGTTTGGGTCATTTTTATGACAATTACGGCATTTTTGGAGATTGGCAGAACGGGGCTTTTGCAGAATGGTTTAATGACTTTTTTAAATCAAACGGACGCATCGGAACACGCTAAAATCAATACCGCGTCTTTCTTTTTAAGCCTTTCACTCTCATTCATTTTTGTCGTTTTATTGCTAACAACGAACGTCTTTGTAGCCGATTATTTCGGTCAACAAGCATTGATACAACTGTTGACAATTTATGCGGGAACGACGTTTTTATCGTCTGCTTTATATCAATTTAATTTTATTCAACAGGCCAATATGGATTTTAAAGGCTTGTTTTGGTCGAGTTGCGTGAAGAATGGGAGCTTGTTTTTTTATATTTTGTATCTGCAATTGACGCATACAACGTGTGATTTGACAAATTTGGCAACGGTTCAATTATTGGCCACAATTCCTGCGGCTTTCGTGGCGTTCGGTTTTGCCAAAAAATATTTCAAACTCTCACACAACCTTGATTTTCAATGGGTTAGAAAATTATTGGATTACGGAAAATACACTTTTGGCACTAATTTGTCAACAATGGCTTATAAGAGTGTGGACAAAATGATGCTCGGAAAATTATTGTTGAATACGCTCTCAACTTACGATTTGAGCATTAAAATCAACAATTTAGCCGAAGTGCCGACGATGACTTTGGCCGCAATTTTGTTCCCGCAGTCCGCAAAACGGGCAAATACTGAGGGGACCAATTCTGCGAAATATTTATACGAAAAATCCGTCGGTGTTTTGTTAGCAATTATTCTACCTGTCGTTGTTGTTATACTTTTAGGGGCAGACATTATTGTGCAAATCATTGGTTCTGAAAAATATGCGAGTGCCGCACCCGTTTTGAGATTAACGATTTTTTACGGCGTTTTTATGGCCTTTGCGATGCAATTTGGGACAATTTTGGACTCCGTAGGCAAGCCAAAATTGAATTTTATCATCACCACTTTGGCCGCAATTACGAATTTGACATTTAATTATTTTTTTATAAAACAGTTCGGTTTATACGGTGCAGCTTATGGGTCGCTTATCGCAATGACATTGATGTTTGCCCTTATGCAAGTGATTTTAAACCGCCTTTTTCAAGTTAATATTCTCAATTGTTTTACTTACGCCGCCCGTTTTTACGGTGAGTTTTATGGTAAAATAATGGATTTTATTAGGAAAAAAAACGCTAAAATGGCGTAAATATGGAGTAAGTAGTTCGACCTAAATAATCGCAACTTTTTTGACTAACCCCAACTTTTAAGTTGGGGGCTTATCACTAAGACTAAATTCGGCTTTAGCCACTAACTTTTACACTATTTTTGGCTAAAGCCAAGTGTCTGCTGATGCTTAAAACCCCAACCTGAAGGTTGGGGTTAGTCATACAAGAAAAGTAGCGATTATTTAAGTTCACCTACTTAAGTAACAAAAAACACATAGAAACTATACAACCAAAACTTGTAATTCATAACTTTTTTAATAAACTTTTGACGAAAATGAGAAAGACTCTAACACTTTTAGCTCTATTGATGATGGGGACATCAATTGCGTCAGCACAGCAAGACCCAATGTTCACAAATTATATGTTTAACGCGCTCACGTTCAACCCTGCTTACGCGGGTAGCAACGACCATTTGGTGATTAATGCTTTGCACCGTTCGCAGTGGGTCGGCATTGAAGGCGCACCGACTACGCAGACTTTGACCATGCACACGCCACTCAAAAGCGAGCGTGTCGGTGTGGGTTTGTCGTTTGTCAATGACAAAATTGGCCCGACAAATTCGATGAATTTGAACGGTTCTTACGCTTATCGGATTCCGATGGGCAAAGGCAAATTGGCCATCGGTTTGCAAGCAAGTGGCAACACATGGCGCGCCGATTGGAGCAAGTTAAGCTATGCAGATGGTCAATCCGTTGACCCTGCTTTCCAAGGCGACGCCAAAACATCGTTCAAATTCAACTTTGGCGCGGGTTTGTATTACTCAACCAAGCGGTTTTATACAGGTATCTCTGTGCCACGCGTTATCGAACATGATTTGACGCAAAACCGTACCGACCAATTGCCATTTTATGCCAAGCAATACCGCCACTTTTACTACACTTTGGGCGGCGCGATTCCCATTAAAGGCAATGCTTTGGTCTTCAAACCATCGCTTTTGGTAAAAGCATCGGCTTTGGATAGTCGTTTGAAAAAAGATACGTCATTCTCACAAGTCGGCGCACCGATTCAATTCAACGTGGATTTGTCGTTGTTTTTCCAAGAAACTTTGTGGGTAGGTGCATCGTTCCGCTCGGCAGTTGAAGCACTCACGGGCAAAGACGCGGGTAAAAGCTCATTCGATTCGGTTGACTTTTGGGCAGCCTATTATCTATCAAGCGGCTTGCGTTTAGGCGTTGGCTACGACTTTTCGTTGACAAAAATTCAAACCAAGTCTGTCGGTTCATTTGAAATCATGGCAGGATGGGAGTTCGATTATCGCGTCAAGCGCGTTGTTACACCGCGTTATTTCTAAAAGGTATGCCAACCTTTGGAGAGTTTCAAACCCTCCAAAGGTTAAACCTAAATAAGTTTTAAAACTTATATCATTTATAGAAGTCCACACCATTTTTGGTACGGTTTTTTATAACTGTAAATCGTAACATCAATTTGTAAGAAAGTAATAATTAGATGAATGATGAGCGATGAATGGTAAATGATGGATAACAAAACCGCTTAAAGTTGTTTAAAATAGCCTCAAATACTGAGGGGCCTATTGAGACAAACAATCAAGGACGCGTTGATAAATATTCGGAATCATCGGTTAATTATCGCAATCGCTATTTTCGGGTGAATAAATTCACCCGCTATTGATTTTGACCGTGCTTTAACATCAATAGCGGGCGAATTTATTCGCCCGAATTAAATGCGATAATTAACCGATGATTCCGTAAATATTTATCATTTACCCTTCATAATTCATCATTAACAAGATACTTGAGATAACTTAATTTTATGCTGTAACTCATTGGCAACCAACTTTTATCTCCATAACGTAATCTAACGTAGTAACGCGACTTTAAATGTTGCGCCGCGTGTCAAACTATTTCATATATCCAGTTAGCCAAACTTACATATTTAAATGATGAACGATAAATGATGAATGATGAACAAGAGACCCCTCAGTAAATGGGCGGTTTTCTCAATAGATTCATCATTTATCATTCACAATCCATCATTAGAAACTAGCACATTATTTCACTTTTATTTTAAGGAAGAAACCATCCGTTCACCATTGAACGGACGCATTCCCATTCCGATTCATTCATTAAATCCGCTATGATGAAATTCAGAAGCTTTTACTCGTTAGCAATTTTGCTGCTCTGCGCTTGCAGCCTCCACGCTCAATCCGCCAAAGTCGAACGCGCACAACGCTACATGAAAGAACTCAATTATGTAGGTGCCATCGAAATCTTAACCAAAGTTATTGCCCAAAAAGACGATGCGGCGGCCAAAATCGCCCTCGCTGAATGTTACCGCAAGGTCAATGACGTGGCCAATGCAGAATTTCTGTACGGTCAAGTCGTTCGTTTGGCCGAAGCGCAACCGATTCACTTTCTTTATTACGGCGAAATGCTCCAACGCAATGGCAAATGTGACCTTGCGCGGGAGTGGTACACGAAATTTGCGGAAGCCGTGCCAGATGATGTACGCGGTCAGTACGCCAATCGCGCTTGCGATTACGAAGCTGAACTAAAAGCCAAGGGTGAAGGCATTTATCAAGTAAAACGCACCCAATTTAATTCCAATTTGGATGATTTTGGCGCAACTTTCTATAAAGACGGGATTGTCTTCGCGTCGGAACGTGACAAAGGCAGCGCGGTAAAACGCAACCATTGTTGGACGGGTCAGCCGTTTTTGGATTTGTACTTCGTGCCTATCAAAAACTGTGGTGCGGACGTCACAAATGGTCGTCCAGAAAAATTCAACAGCGATATTAACTCCAAATACCACGACGCTGTCGTGACCTTTAGCAAAGACCAATCAACGGTTTT
This sequence comes from Saprospiraceae bacterium, assembly GCA_043720935.1. Lineage (GTDB taxonomy): Bacteria > Bacteroidota > Bacteroidia > Chitinophagales > Saprospiraceae > JAAFJT01. The sequence goes on along the minus strand of JAYSRS010000315.1, from coordinate 2,152 downwards.
CTTCACCCGCAACAACTACCTCAACGGTAAAGCGGGCGCAGACGACCAAGGTTTAATGAAATTGAAGATTTACACGGCCAAGAAAAAAGGCAACGGTTGGGGCAGCGACGAAAGTCTGCCGTTCAACTCTGACGAGTATTCTTGCGCGCACCCGACGCTCAATGAAGCGGGTACGAAGTTATATTTTGTCAGTGATATGCCAGGCGGCTTCGGCGGCATGGATTTATATATATCGGAATTGGAAAACGGTCGTTGGGGGCCGCCAATGAACATGGGCCCGAACATCAATACTGAGGGGAATGAATTGTTCCCGCATATCCACAAAAGCGGTCGTTTGTACTTCTCGTCGGATGGACAGTTAGGACTTGGTGGCTTGGATATTTACTACGTAGATGCTCAAGAAGGCGGTCAAGCATGGTCTGCACCCGAAAACGTTGGCGCACCAATCAACTCAAAAGACGATGATTTTGGCTTTACGATGAGTGACGAAGGCACGTGCGGCTTTCTGTCTTCTGACCGTGAAGGCGGTTCGGGGCGCGACGATATTTACAGTTTTACGAAAACCGCCATGCCGATTAAGGTCTATGTTTTTGATGCAGACACTAAATTGCCCATAGAAGGTGCATCCGTTACAAGCGATGCGTGCAACAAAAAGCCCTTGAAAACCCGCAAAGATGGCCGCGTGACAACGGATATTAAATTCAATAGCTGCTGCACTTTCACCGCTGAGTTTGCGGAATATGAGCCGAACACGGGTCAAGGTTGCGTAAAGGATGCGGCGAGTATTGAAAATACGATTGTTGAAATTCCATTGAAGAAAGTTCAAAAGTTCAAAGTGGAAGGCTTTGTCTTTGACCAATCGACGGGTTTGCCTTTGGGCGATGCGAAAGTAACGCTTATGGCGTGTGATTCAACGAAGAATCAAACGTTTATGACGGATGCTTCGGGCAAGTTCAATTTCAAACTCGATACAGGTTGCTGCTTCAAACTACGTGGCGAAAAAGATAAATATTGGGCCGTTACAACGCCCGATACGATTTGTACGAAGGGTTTGATGGATTCTAAAACGTATTTGGTCAACCTTAATTTGCAACCTACAACAGTTAATCCGAACAGTCCGATAAGTGCTTTGAAGGGTAATCCACTTGTTGATGGCAACGGCAATCCGCTTTTAGATGCTAATGGCAATCCAATAACTACCGAGGGGGGGAACTCAACAGGCAAAACGGGCGTTGACAGCCTCGCAGATACGTATGCAGGTTTAACATTCGACCCTAAAACGGGACTTTATACAAAAGACGGCAAGCCATTTACGGGTACGGTTGACGGTGCAAAGTTCAAAAAAGGTAAAGTAACGAGCGGTGGTAAGAAGCCTAAGAATAGTGATGTCGTTTATTTTGATGCGCCAAGTGGTAGATACATGAAAGGCGGTAAGATATTTAATGGTAAGAACAACGGTATTACTTACAAAGATGGTCTTCCTGATAAAGACGCGCCTGTTTTTATTCCATCAATTGGCCAATATAGCGACGACACGAGTGCACAGGCTTATTTGTTGCACGTTTACTACGACTTTGACCAAGCAAACATTCGGGATGAGTCGAGAACGGATTTGGATAAACTTTTAAGGCAATTACAAGATAATCCAAGTTTTATCGTTGAAATTGCTTCACATACGGATGCACGTGGCTCAAATAATTACAACAATCGCTTGTCACAACGCCGTGCAGAGGCCGTCGTTCGTTGGTTGCTCGATAAAGGTGTTGAACGTGACCGCCTCGTTCCACGTGGTTATGGTGAAGGTATGACGGCCAATCAGTGCAAAAACCGCGTGCCATGTACCGAACAAGAGCATCAGATGAACCGCCGCACGGAGTTTCGCGTTTTGGGTTGCAAGGATTGCGTGGACAAATCGAAAGAGAAATTATCTGCACCAAACCCGAATGCAAAGGTGGATAAGTGCAAGAGCTGTCCGTTTTAAATCGATGCAAGAACGTCGTCGAGGTTTGAAACCTCGACGACGTTAAAGTCAAAATTATTTGATAGTTACTGGCTCTTTCTCGCTACGCTCAAAAATCGCCTTTTAAAGGATTTTTTTAGGGCGAGCGTTTATTTTTGATTAAAAATCTTCGATTTTTAATCAAAAATAAAC
>JAYSRS010000314.1:0-1666 GCA_043720935.1 Saprospiraceae bacterium | reverse complement strand
ACAAGCTGCCTCCTAAAAAATCCTTCAGATGGCGATTTTCGAGCGCAGCGAGAAAGAGCCAGTAAAATACGCTTTTATTTACTTAACGTTCCTAAGAATTAAAAAGCGGAATTATCGGCTTTATGGTACAGCGTACGTTCGGGGAACTTTAAAAGTTCCCCGAACGTTGAAACGCACTGATAATCAATGAGTTACAAATTATTAGTGAGTCAAAAAGAGTTTTGTACCATAAAGCCGATAATTCCGTTTTAATTTTTAATTTTTAATTCTTAATTTTTAATTCACTTTAGCCGTCCGATTTCTCAACAAATGGTCTGCTAAAACCAAAGCCGTCATGGCCTCCACAATCGGCACGGCACGCGGCACAACGCAAGGGTCGTGGCGGCCTCGACCGACAACTTCAATGGCTTCACCCGCTTCATTGACCGATTGTTGGGCCGAAATTATCGTCGCAACGGGCTTAAAAGCGACCCTAAAATAAATATCCTCACCGTTGGAAATGCCACCTTGAACGCCGCCCGAATAATTGGTACGCGTTTTAATCGTCGTCGTCTCATCGTCATTGAGTTCCACGAAAAACGAATCATTGTGCTGCGACCCGCGCATCTCAATACCCGCAAAACCAGAGCCGTATTCAAACCCTTTTGCGGCATTAATACTCATCATCGCTTTGGCCAAATCCGCGTGCAATTTGTCAAAAGCAGGTTCGCCTAAACCGACAGGACAGCCCGTCACGACGCCCGTAATGATGCCGCCGATGGTGTCACCCGCCTTCTTAATGTCTTGAATCAAATCAATCATACGTTCTGCCGTTTCGAGGTCAGGACAACGAATCGGCGTGGACTCTATTTCATTGAAATCCAAGTCTTTATACGATTTTTCGACCGCAATAGACCCGACTTGCGACACATACGCGTTCACCGATACCCCCTCAGTAAAAAGTAACATTTTGGCAATTGCACCCGCCGCAACGCGTGCCGCCGTCTCCCGTGCGGACGAGCGACCGCCGCCGCGATAGTCTCGAAAACCATACTTTGATTGGTACGTAAAATCGGCGTGGCTTGGCCTAAAACTCGTCGCAATATGACTGTAATCTCTACTGCGTTGGTCTTCATTTTCAATCATTAAGGCAATTGGATGCCCCGTTGATTTGCCCTCAAAAATGCCACTCAAAACCTTTACCGTGTCCGCTTCGTTGCGTTGTGTAACGATTTTTGATTGCCCGGGACGGCGGCGGTCAAGTTCAGATTGGATGAAATTTTCGTCAATTGCCAACCCCGCAGGGCAGCCGTCAATGATAACGCCGATAGCGACGCCGTGCGATTCGCCGAATGTGGTGATGCGGAACGCTGTTCCGAATGTGTTGCCTGCCATGTCTTTTTTTTGTCTGAAAATTAAATTGGAGCGCAAAAATAGGATTTAGTTGTTTTTATTTACCGAAAATTTGGGATTTCAAATTTTAGATGTCAAATTTAAAAGAGATTCTTCTTTTAGAGCGCAATAGCCCTAGACATTATGGGACACTGATTTTAGGAATGCGACTGATTTACAATGATTTTTTTCGAGGTTGCGGCGTAGCTGCAAAATCTCGGTAACATCAAGCATATAAGCCGATTTTTCTATGCGGTGTAACCGCAAAACAAGCGATTTTGCGGTTACACCGCAT
>JAYSRS010000313.1:0-1671 GCA_043720935.1 Saprospiraceae bacterium | reverse complement strand
AAAAAATCTTTTAAAGGGCGTCTTTTTCGCGCAGCGAAAAACAGCCCGTAAAATACGCTTTTATTTATTTCACATTCCTTATAGAAAAAAATCAGCGTCAATCAGTCCAATCTGTTTAATCAGTGGGCCACGTATAGTAGTATGCGCTTAGTTTGTAAACGGATTGCTAAACCGCACATCGTTCACCAACTTATCGTCCGACAATGTTTTTAAGAAGGCAATCAACGCCGTTTTATCCTTTTCAGTCATATTCAAGGCTTTGATTGATGTCGTTGGTGTGGTTGACGTACCCCAACCGCCAGAGCCGCCGCTTGTTGCGCCGCCGCCGTTACCTTGCCAAGTGAAGGTTCGCAAAGCTGGGAACAGGTTTTCGTGATTAGCGATGCCATTGTCATAGTGATTAATGACTTTATCAAGCGACTCAAAACGCCCATCGTGCATATAAGGTGCAGTTAAAGCAACATTGCGAAGCGATGGCACTTTGAAAAAGCCTTGCTTTGCCCGATTGCCCGTTGCAGCACCGATGCCATTGTCGCGGTACTGAGCGTCAAGGCCAATATTTGCCGTGTGTTCGCCATCAAGTGCGGTGTTGAAATTGTCGCCACCGTGGCAGTTGTTGCAATGCAATTTACGCATAAACAAGTCCATACCGAGTTTTTCGTCGGTTGTGAAGTTAGCGTAATTGTTCTTTTTGCCTTCGTCAAACTTAGAATTGTACGTCACCATCGAACCCAAAAACTGAGCAATTGATTTAGAGATACGCTCACCATTGATGTCCGAAGAGTTAAATGCCTTTTGGAAAAGCGGTGCGTAGTAGTCAATTTTGGCGAGTTTTACTGCCAATTTGTCCATGTCTTCAATGCCCATTTCGATGTGGTTGCGGACGGGACGTGTGGCCAAATCTTCGAGATTAGGCGAGCGCATATCCCAGAAAAGTCCTTTTTCCAAGACCGCATTGGTAATTGTGGAGGCGTTGCGCGATGTTTTTTGGCCATTGAAGCCCGTACTCAAAGCGACGTTGTCGGAAAAAGCGTTGGCTTGGTGATGGCAAGAAGCACAAGCTACCTGATTGTTCAACGACAATTTTTTGTCGTAAAACAAGACGCGTCCGAGAGTTGCGGCGTCGTTTGTGATAGGATTTGCTGGGCTTTCGTTGAAAGCGATGCCATTTGCTTCGGCTTTCGACGGCAGCTTGTAGTTAAGTGTCGTTGCGGGCAATTTCAAATTGGCCGCTTCGTAAGTGAGGCCGTTGTTGTCCATCTGACAACCAACGGTGATACCTGCCGCAGCAGCGAATCCAAGCGCGATGAACGTATTTTTTTTCATCTTTTCACTATTTGAAGATTAAAAAATTTGGATAAGGTTATTAGTGTATGTTTGATTCGTCTCTTTTGACGAATATTTGACAAAAATAATAACTTTTTAACGTTCGTAGTACAGTTTCGCTGCTGAAAATTTGGAAAATACCAAACTTTAACATTTCGACGCCATTTGACAGCCCTTTTTTGCTTGAAAACAACTACTTAGGTTATTTTTGGTCGAAATACTGAGGGGGTAAATGTCAAACTAAATGAGACTTTTCTTTTTAGACAGCAATAGACTTTATCTTTTACAAGTATGACTAACCCCAACTTTTAAGTTGGGGGGCTTCAATTCACAGCACTTCATCGG
>JAYSRS010000312.1:0-4688 GCA_043720935.1 Saprospiraceae bacterium | reverse complement strand
ATTGATAACATTTGAGAAATTTTTTAAATTTCTTAAATGTGTGCAAACTGTAAAATGATAAATGAAACATCCCGAAATTTGCAAAATTTCCTAAATCTGATACCCCCTCAGTATTTTGCGACATAAAGCCGATAATTCCGTTTGTTTTTTTACAGGAAGGCAATTAGTTTGTACAATAATTTTGATTTTTCTAAAACCCATTTTTCAAGTACCCCCTCAGTAAAAATTAGTAAAAATCATCAAAAAACTCTGTGTCCTCTTTGTCCTCTGTGTGCAATCCTTTCCTAGCTTTGCCCTTTCAAAAATTGAATCACAACGCGTATGGAAACGAGCGAATTGCTAAAAAAAGTCCGAAAAATAGAAATCAAAACAAAGGGTTTGTCGGCAAATGTCTTTTCTGGCGAGTATCATTCTGCTTTCAAAGGGCGCGGGATGTCGTTTTCGGAGGTGCGGGCCTATCAATACGGCGACGACGTGCGGAACATTGATTGGAACGTAACGGCCCGAACGAGTGCGCCGTTTATCAAGGTGTTTGAAGAAGAACGCGAGTTGACGGTGATGCTCGTGATTGACATGAGCCGCTCGGCGTTTTTCGGTACGCAAGTCCAATTTAAAAACGAAATGATAACCGAAATTTGCGCCGTTTTGGCCTTTTCAGCCATCAACAACAACGACAAAGTAGGCGTGATTTTTTTCAGCGACCGCATCGAAAAATTCATCCCGCCGAAAAAAGGTCGTGGTCATATTTTATTGATTATCAGAGAGTTAATCAATTTTGAACCCAAAGGAAGCGGCACTGATTTGAGCGTTGGACTGGCCTATTTAAACTCCATTATCAAAAAAAGAAGCATCTGTTTTTTGTTCTCAGATTTTATGACAAAAGACTACGACGACGCCCTCCGCATTGCCGCAAAACGCCACGATATTGTCGGTCTGCACATCGTTGACCCGTCCGAAGAACAATTGCCGCCTGTCGGTTTGCTCCGCGCAATGGATGCCGAAACGGGCGAACGCATCTGGATTGATGCTTCCGACAACCGCACACGGCAGCAATATGCAAGCTGGTATGCGAACAATGTGGCCTATTTTCGCAGCACTTTTCTTCGTTCTGGTGTTGATAATTTGAGCATTCGGACAACCGAAAATTATGCGAACGCCTTGTTGGGATTTTTTAAAAAACGCGCTAAATAATGATGCTACAATGGTCTATTCATCAAAATATGTCACCCTTAACACGCCTTACACGTCGCTCGAAGAGCCGAATTATGCGTCATTAGGCGACACTTACGCGTCGCTTGAACCTGCATACGACACGTTGAATACGCCTTACAAATCACTTAATACACCCATTATTGACTCATTAAATACAGCTTACGAATCGCTTAGTACACCCATTTTTGATACATTAAATACGCCTTACGAATCGCTCAATACACCTATTTTTGATACATTAAATGCGCCTTATGAATCATTAAATGACAGCGATTTTTAAGTAATTAACGTAACGCGACTTTAAAGCCGCTTAATAATTTTTTATTTTAGTTGAACATTAAATCATACACAATATTACTGTACAAATTTAAAATACGCACTGTTTTTCGCTGCGCGAAAAAGGCGTGCGTGGAGAAAATCTATCGGAGGCAGCTTGCTTTTTGAAAGAAAATCGTAGATTTTCTTTCAAAAAGCAAGCTGCCTCCTTAAAAATCCCTTTAAGGGCGTCTTTCGAGCGTAGCGAGAAACAGCCCGTAAACCGTGTAAAATGTAATTTGTACAGCAATATTGATGAAATGATAAAATAGAATGAGCCACTGATTCGACTGATTCGACTGATTCGACTGATTTATACTGATTTTTTTAGTTTCCTTTTGAATGAAAAAAATCAGCGTAAATCAGTCGAATCTGCCCAATCAGTGGCCCATTCTGTAATACGTAAATTCTCAATACGCTATCAATTTTTCTATTGCTTCCACCAATTTCGCTTCTGCCAAAAATGGTTTTTCCAAGCTCGCGGCAAACGGAATCGGCGTGTCCAAAGAGCCGACGCGGACGACGGGCGCATCCAAATATTTAAACAAATGCTCACCTATCCACGCCGATAATTCACCACCTAAACCACCGAAAAGCGTGTCTTCATGTAAAATCAAAATCTTATTTGATTTTTTCACCGTCGCTTCAATCGCGTCATAATCCAAAGGCAACAAACTGCGTAAATCAAGAATTTCGGCGTCAATTCCTAAGTTTTCAGCCGCTTTTACGGCCCAATGAACGCCCATGCCGTAGGTAATAATGCTCAAAATAGGCTTTTCGTGCGTCGTGACCAAACGCGCTTTCCCAATTTCTACTTCATAATATCCCTCCCTAACCGCCTCCGAAAGGCTGCGGTACAAGGCTTTGTGTTCAAAAAACAAGACAGGATTTGGGTCGTTCAGTGCAGCTAATAACAAGCCTTTTGCATCTGAAGGCGTTGACGGATAGACCACTTTCAGCCCTGCAATGTGCGTAAACCACGCCTCGTTGCTTTGCGAATGAAACGGGCCAGCCGCAACGCCGCCGCCCGTCGGCATCCGAATCACGACGTTGGCGTTTTGACCCCAACGGTAATGACTTTTGGCTAAGTTATTAGCAATTTGCGTCATGCCACAAGAAACAAAATCGGCAAATTGCATTTCGACCATCGAACCCATCCCGCGTATGCTCAAACCCATCGCTATTCCTAAAATCGCGCTTTCGCACAACGGCGTATTTTTGATAAATCCTTTGCCATATTGCTGCACCAAACCGTCGGTTGCCTTGAAAACGCCGCCATATTCGGCAATATCTTGCCCCATATACACCAAATTTGGGTGATGAACGGCCATCGCTTGACTCAACCCGTCGGCGATTGCATCAATAAAACGCATGTCTTTTGTCGAGGCGACCCCCTCAGTATTTTCGACTTTTTTATTGATTCCAAGCGCATAAACGTCGTTTAATTCGGCTTCAACGGTGCTTTCAATCGGTGGCACATCGAAGGCAAGGGCGGCGGCGGCGTTTATTTCGGCCTTCATGTCGGCCTTCATTATTTCGATTTCTGCTAACGAAATTACGCCTTTTTCTATCAAAAACTGTTCATAATTGTCAATTGGGTCTTTAATTTTCCAACTTTCGGCGAGGTCGGACGGCACGTATTTGGTCCCCGATGCTTCTTCATGGCCACGTACACGAAAGGTGCGGCATTCGACCAAAATTGGTTCAGGATTTTCTCTAATTTGCTCCGCAAACGTTCGGATGGTTTCATAGACTTCCAAAATATTATTGCCGTCAATCGTTACCGATTTCATGCCGTAGCCTTTGCCACGGTCGGCGAGGTTCTCACAGGCGTATTGCTCACTCACAGGCGTCGAGAGGCCATAAGCGTTGTTTTCAATAACAAAAATGACGGGTAATTGCCACACGGCGGCGGTATTTAAGGCTTCGTGAAACTCGCCTTGACTTGTGCCGCCATCACCCGTGAAGGCAAGTGCAACTTTTTTCTCTTGTTTCAACTTGTTGGCCAAAGCGACCCCTGCGGCGGTCGATAGTTGCGGCCCCAAATGCGAAATCATGCCCACTATATGATGCGCGTGCGTCCCGAAATGAAAAGAACGGTCGCGGCCTTTCGTGAAACCGCCCGCTTTGCCTTGCCATTGCAGATAGAGTTTATCAAGCGGCACATTGCGGGTTGTGAACACACCGAGATTGCGGTGCATTGTAAAAATATACTCGTCGTTGTGCAAAGCAGCCGCACAACCGACCGAAATCGCTTCTTGGCCGATGCCCGAAAACCATTTTGTCACCTTGCCTTGTCGGAGCAGCAGCAACATTTTTTCTTCCACCAAACGCGGTTTGATGAGTTGGCGATAAAGTTTTAGAAGGGTCTCCGTCTCGAAATGCGTCGGATAAACGATAGGTGATAAAGGTGTCATTTCTTTTTGAAAAATAAGGTTTGAACTGGTTAAGAAAGCGCAATATTGAGGGTATTTTTTGAATTTTGAGTTAAAAAAATGTGTAAAAAAAATGAGGAGAGGATTGGTAAAAAGCCCCCCTCAGTACAAAGCAATTATTTTGTCTTGAAAACACTTTTGCATTGCGGCAAACATTTTTGCATTGCGGCAAACATTTTTGCATTGCGGCAAACATTTTTGCATTGCGGCAAACATTTTTGCATTGCGGCAAACACTTTTGCATTGCGGCAAACATTTTTGCATTGCGGCAAACACTTTTGCATTGCGGCAAACACTTTTGCATTGCGGCAAACATTTTTGCATTGCGGCAAACATTTTTGCATTGCGACAAACACTTTTGCCTTGCGGCAAACACTTTTGCATTGCGGCAAACATTTTTGCATTGCGGCAAACATTTTTGCATTGCGGGAAACACTTTTGCCTTGCGACAAACATTTTTGCATTGCGGCAAACATTTTTGCATTGCGGCAAACATTTTTGCATTGCGGCTTGTAAGACGTTTGGGGAACTTTGAAAGTTCCCCGAACGTGGTCGCGCCCTTAAGGAACGTTAAGTAAATAAAAGCGTATTTTACTGGCTCTTTTTCGCTGCGCTCGAAAATCGCCATCTGAAGGATTTTTTAGGAGGCAGCTTGTTTTTTGAAAGAAAATCGTAGATTTTCTTTCAAAAAACAAGCTGCCTCCGATAGATTTTCTCCACGCACGC
>JAYSRS010000311.1:0-4691 GCA_043720935.1 Saprospiraceae bacterium | reverse complement strand
ACAAGCTGCCTCCTAAAAAATCCTTCAGATGGCGATTTTCGAGCGCAGCGAGAAAGAGCCAGTAAAATACGCTTTTATTTACTTAACGTTCCTTAGTTTTAGAGCTTTAACCGATTCAAAAAGTCAATATCCGTTGAATTCGTATTTCGGAAAACCAACATCAAAATTGCCAAACCGACGGCAACTTCCGCCGCTGCAACCGCCATGATAAAGAAAACGAACACTTGTCCGCCCGCATCCGAGTGAAAGCGGCTGAATGCAACTAGCAGTAAATTTACGGCATTGAGCATCAATTCGACGCACATGAAAATGATAATCGCATTGCGGCGATACAAGACGCCCATAACGCCAATTGAAAATAAAATGGCACTTAGCCAAACGTAGAAATGAAGCGGAACGCCTGCAACTATATCCTGCATAACAGTTTGATTTTTAATATTTTATGAAAAATAAGACCCCTCAGTATAAAAGCCTTTTTTTATTGAATTTCTTTCTTTCCAAGCATAACGGCACCGACCATACCCGCCAAAAACAAGATAGCGGACACCTCAAACGGCAATACATAAGCCGTTGAATACAGCACTTTGCCGAGACTTTCAATCGAGCCAATTGTTTCATCTGTCGTACCCGACATTTTCATATTTGCCGAATCTTTCAAGGCAATAATCAATACCAACATCAGCGAGCCGCCTGATACAACCGCCGCAACTTTGGATAAAAGCGGCTTATTAGGCTCAACTTCTTTGTTCAAATTGAGCATCATAATGACGTAGAGGAATAAAACCATAATCGCACCCGTGTACACGATGATGTGAACAGTCGCCAAGAATTGGGTATTCATTAAAAAATAATGTCCCGCAATAGCAAAAAATGTTACAATCAACGATAAAACGCTGTAAACAGGATTGCGGCTGAACACGGTAAACAATGCACCCGTGATAGCGATAGCGGAGAGAATATAAAAAACAATGGCTTCCGTAGTTAGTCCTAACATAAGTCTAAAATTGTATCACGACTTTCAAGCCGTGAATTTTATTTGAAATAAACTAAGAATCAAATGTGCAATGCGTCTAGCGTTGTCGCCCTTTTTAATTCTTAATTTTTAATTTTTAATTCAATTAATGGTCGTCTTCATGCGCTGCTTCCAAACGGTCACGCCAAGTTTGGTTGTGCGTATGCCATTTGTTTTGTTTGAAATCCGTTACTTCTTTGGTTTGACGCACCGACACATCAATTCGATTTGTCATCATTTCAGTCAATTTGTCTTTGCCGTAAATCATATCATTACGATTATCATCTACATTTACCATCCTGTCTGTCAAGAAGATAGCTTCTTTCGGACACGCCTCTTCGCACAAACCGCAGAAAATGCAGCGCAACATATTGATTTCATAAATTGCCGCATATTTTTCTTCCCGATACAAGTTTTCTTCCCCTTTTTTACGCTCTGCCGACACCATCGTAATCGCTTCCGCAGGGCAAGCCACGGCACACAAACCGCAAGCCGTACAGCGTTCTGCACCCGCATCGTCGCGTTTTAAGACGTGCCAACCGCGATAAACAGGGGCGAATGCGCGTTTTTGTTCAGGATATTGAATCGTTGACTTTTTCTTAAACAAGTGACCTGCTGTAATTGCCAAGCCTTTTGCAATGCCCGGCAAATAAATCTTTTCGGCAAATGTCATTTCTTTATTCGAGACAAGTTTTGAGCGATTTGTCAATTTCATATTTCGTTATTTTTATCTTAGTAACACGGCTTTTAAGTCGTGAATTATCAATTTAATGCTTAAAATGCTTAAAAATACTGCTTATACTGAGGGGGTACTTGGCTTGTAAAAATTGACTATTTCTTGTAAAACACCTAATAAAAGTGGTAATTCAAGTGAAGAATATTCGCTTTCATCAATGAATAAACTTGTACCTTCTAATCTTAAAAAACGCCATGATTTACCGTCCGTTGTTGCGCCGTGAATAATTAAATCATCATATCCGTTATTTTGATTGAAAACCCTTAACCCTAACATTTGAGCAGTTGCTTGGTCAACGCCACTATTTATTAAACCTAATTTAGATTCAGTAACACATAAAAGTGGGTTTTGAGGTTTACGCGTCCACGGCTTTCTTGCGAATATAAAATCTATTTCTCCATTTAATCCAAGCGATTTATCAGCAGTAATTATTTCGCCTGAAAAGACTTGCAAAAATCGGTTTAATTTTGCAATTTCAACTAAGATAGGTGAAACAAGCTGCTCTGAAACGGCTTTTTCGGTAGATAGTGTGATAAATTCAGCGTCTGCTAAATCGCTTTTCAATTTATCAGAAGGTTCTATTTTTTGAATTTTTGTGCGGTCAAATAATTGAGTACCAATTTCTTGGATACCAAATTTTGCCTTTAAATCCTTCATTTTAAAATCTCGATAAGCCATTTTACACAGTTTTAAAATTTTAATTACAAAATATAAACATTGAAAAGGGCTGTTAATAAGAAATCTCCAAAGCCTCCAATGTTTTAATATTCAAATTACCCATTGGTAATTTATTTTCTTTTTGAAATTTGCTTAAAGCAGCTTTCAATTGACTATCCATGAATTCAGCAAATACATCCACTTTATAACCTTTACTTTGCAAGGTATTTGCAACCTTTCTAATTAGTTTAGAATTGATATGTTGGCCACAAACGACTTCTTCCCATTGACCAAACGTTTTTGTTGAGTCAATCATACATTTAGCGTAGCATTTGCCAGGCTGTGCATTTGGTGGCACATCTGATTGTGCCTTGATTTCAAAGGCAAATAATGTAAAAACAATTAAAATTAAATTTTTCATTTTTGACCCCCTCAGTATTTTTATGAATTTTAGCTTGGCATTTTGGCATAAATTAAAACCAACCTTTTACTTGTTGTATCAAATTCATAACAGGCTCGTTAAACCAACCTTCTTTAACTGCAATCACAATACCTGTAATCACTAAATTAGCAATCGACAAAGGCAACAATGTTTTCCAACCTAAATTCATTAATTGGTCATAACGGAAACGCGGAATTGACCAACGCACCCACATAAAAAACAAAATTAAACCAACAACTTTACCTAAGAAAACGGCTGCACCAATAATGCGTACCCAAAATTCACCATTGTCACCAATTGCCTTCATTAATTCATTTTCAAAAGGAAAGTGATAACCACCAAAATACAAGGATGCCATAACTGCCGATGAAATAAACATATTGATGTACTCTGAAAATAAGTAAAAACCTAATTTCATTGAGCTATATTCCGTATGATAACCACCGACTAATTCTGTTTCAGTTTCGGGCAAGTCAAAAGGAGCTCGGTTTGTTTCAGCAAAAGCGCAAATCAAGAAAATCAAAAAACCGAGTGGTTGATAGACAAAATTGCAAAAGCCCAAATCTTGCTGCTCCACAATTTCATTCACACTCAACGTACCTGTCGTCATAATCAAGGCAACCAAAGACAAACCCATCGCCAATTCGTAAGAAATCATTTGCGAAGAAGCGCGTAAAGCGCCCAACAATGAATATTTATTGTTAGACGACCAACCGCCAATCATAATCCCGTAAACGCCAATCGAAACGATGCCAAAGACCCACAAAATACCGACGTTAATATCCGTAATTTGGAACGTAAATGGTTGACCATCAATAGTTGTCGGACGCGCCCACGGAATCACGACGCCTGACATATTCGCCACAAACATCGCAATACAAGGCCCCAAAATAAACAACCATTTATTGGCTTCGGCAGGAATAAACTCCTCTTTCATAATCATTTTCACGCCGTCGGCCACGGGTTGCAACAAGCCAAATGGGCCAGCGCGATTCGGGCCAATACGGTCTTGTAAAAACGCCGCAATTTTGCGTTCGCCATAAGTTGCATACGCTGCAACGCCTAATGACACGGCAAAAACAGCAACGGCAATAATGAGTTTGTATAATAGAATACCTGAAAACATATATTTTTCGTTTTTCTTTAATTTTAAAATCTGAAAAGAGACCCCTCAGTATTTCAACGATTTATTCAATCCCAACGGGCAAAGCCATAGCCGCATCCAATAAATTATTAGGATTCATTGCGCCCAAAGTGCCCAAATTATTAGGATTCAAAGCACCCGAACCTGCACCATGTTTCACGCCGTCTAATTTTGGGTCAACCAAATGTTTTGCCCGATTCAAAGCAATGCGTGTATCAAATTGAATGGCTTTCAAGCCACTAATCCCGTCTTCATAATGATTCGCCGAAATGACCGAATGACGGTTTACTTTCGTTGGCCCTTCAATGACCCAATCCGTAATTTCTTTTTTATGAAAACGACAATCGTTGCAAATCCAATCCACCACTTCGCCATATTCATCCTTGCGAGCCGTTACGCGCAACACTTCATCGCCTTTGAACCACAAGCGCGTTTTTCCCGCACAAGTCGGGCAATCGCGGTGTGCATCAACGGGTTTTGTGAACCAAACGCGCGATTTGAAGCGGAAAGTCTTATCAGTCAAAGCACCGACGGGGCAAACGTCAATCACATTGCCCGAAAAATCGTTTTCGATGGCCGCTTGAATATAGGTCGAAATTTCGGCGTGGTCGCCGCGATTGATAACCCCGTGAACGCGTCCGTCGGTCAATTGCTCGGCCACTTTCACGCAACGCCAGCACATAATGCACCGCGTCATGTG
>JAYSRS010000310.1:0-4691 GCA_043720935.1 Saprospiraceae bacterium | reverse complement strand
AAATACGTTCGCTCCATGAAAATTCCTTGAAGGGCGTCTTTCGAGCGTAGCGAGAAACAGCCCGTGAAATACGCTTTTATTTATTTCACATTCCTAAGTTAAGTTTTACATTGGGGCGTAGCCCTTAAACCTGCTTGTTTTGCGATTACTCCGCAGTTTAAAATCGCAGTCTGAAAGTTAGTCTTACCGAGATATTGCAGCTACGCCGCAAGGGAAATCGGTGTTTTTACTGAGGGGTCTAATTTCTGTAAGATATTGATTTTAAATTAGTTACAACCCTTGGAGGGTTCTAAAACCCTCCAAGAGTTTTTCCGATTAAATACACTTACCTACTTATCTTCATTTTTACAGTCCTATCTCCGCTTTTACAGTCCTATCTCCGCTTTTACAGTCCTATCTCCATTTTTACGGTTCTATCTCCATTTTTACGGTTCTATCTCCGTTTTTACGGTTCTATCTCCGTTTTTACGGAGGGGTATAAAAAATTACTCCTTATTATCAAACCAAATACTGTAAATCTCCAACGCATCATAATTATCCGCTTCTTCATCCTCGACAACCAAATCATACAACGGGACAGTGTGCATTTCATTTTCGTATTTAATGACGACCATAATGCCATATTCGTGGTCAAATCCATGCATTTTTAAGACATTTACGGTGGCATCATCGGGAATTGCCCCTGCCAAATCGGAACAGTATTCTGCTGAAAAAGGAAAAATTAATTTCTCTGTCAAATAGTGTTTCCAAGCGTCTAAACATTCCGTTTCGGTTTCTGCATCGCCTAAAATTTGGCTAATCAGCAATTCTTCGTCTTCCATGCCTTCGGTGTCAAATTCTTCATAGACTTCTTCGGGCGGGACGGGCAATACTTCTTTCTTTTCTGTTCCAAAAAGATTTTTTACGATTTTATCTAACATGATTTTTATTGTTTTTTATAAACTGATACCCCTCAGTATTTTAGGCTTTTTTTTGTTATTCAGAAGGAATCTCTATCGTGTATGCGTTGTCGCTACGCGTTTTGTCGTTCAGAAGGAATCTTTATTATGTTGTGTATTTAACGACACATAAAATAGAGATTCCTTCTGAATGACAAAAACTGAATGACAAAAACAACCTAAAACGCCTCATCAAATGCAAAAACATTTTCTTCTTTCCCCGTCATTACACCCGATTTTTGGTATTCACCGACGCGTTTTTCAAAGAAATTTGTTTTGCCTTGCAACGAAATCATTTCCATCCAATCAAAAGGATTTGCTGTGCCATACACTTTTTCGTTGCCCAAAGAATTTAACAAACGGTCGGCGACGAACTCAATATATTGGCCCATCATGCCTGCATTCATGCCGATAAGCGACACGGGCAACGCATCTGTAACAAATTCTTTTTCAATCATAACGGCTTCGGTGATAATTGCTTCGACTTCTTTCGGGTCGAGTTTATTAACCAAAGTGCCGTACAAAAAGCAAGCAAAATCGCAATGCAAGCCTTCGTCGCGTGAAATCAATTCGTTTGAAAACGATAAGCCTGGCATCAAACCGCGTTTTTTCAACCAAAAAATGGAGCAAAACGAACCTGAAAAGAAAATCCCTTCAACCGCCGCAAAAGCAATCAAACGGTGCGCGAAAGTCGGGGCGTTTTCAATCCAATTCATGGCCCAATTGCCTTTTTTCGACACGCACGGGAGGTTTTCTAAGGCATTGAAAAGGTAGTCTTTTTCTTTTGGGTCACGTATATAGGTGTCAATAAGGAGCGAGTACATTTCTGCGTGAATGTTCTCAATTGCCACTTGAAAACCGTAGAAACAACGGGCTTCGGGAATTTGCACTTCGCGCATGAAATTCAAGACCAAATTCTCATTCACAATACCATCTGACGCGGCAAAAAACGCCAAAACGTGCTTGATAAAATGCCGTTCGTTGTCATTCAATTTCGTTTCCCAATCAATCAAATCGGGCGATAAATCCACTTCTTCGGCTGTCCAAAACGACGCGACCGATTGCTTATAATACTTCCAAATTTGGTCGTGTTTGATAGGAAATAAGACAAAACGCTTGTCATTGTCTTCCAAAATCGGTTCAATTGCCGTAGCTACCATTGTTGCCATGTTCTTATTTTATTTATGATTAAAATTATTGTAATTGTATCACGGGTTTCAGTCCGTGAACGCTTAGTATCAAGTGATAAATTCACGGACTAAAGTCCGTGATACAAACAGAGTCATCGCAACGTTTGAACGCAGCGTGAATAGACCCCTCAGTATCCCGACCAAATTCAGGCTTACTCAATGAGTTTTAATTAAGAGAATAGATAAAAAACAAGTTGTAGCACGTTGATTTACACAAGATTGACGGAGCAATCGTAGTAAATTCATCATTCCTCATTTATCGTTCATGATTCTCTAAGTAGAATTAATTGCTGTTTTATCTAAGTGTGCAAGTTGGTGCTGACAAAAATCCTCTGGTTGTAAAATTGAATTGTTTGTAGTCGTTTGCTCATAGTTTTGCCTCAGAAAGTCGAGTCAAACACCGATGATAGAGATGCTGTAAAATGATACCACGAAAGTAGGTCGTTGGGGCTTCATAAAAAAATTTAAGTTTTCCACTCATTGTGGAAAACTTACGTTAATCCTTGATTATCAATACTTTTTCGTTGTTAATAAGTTGTCCACAATGTGTAGAAGTTTTTTGTGGAAAAAAATTTGCACTTTTTCGCAACCGCATTTTTCAAGTAAAAAAGACGGTTTTTCCTTGAAAAAAGACGCTATTTTTGCGCGTATAAAAAGATTCTAACAATTGACATTTATTTTGGAGAAGTTTTTTACACGACTAGAAATCGCCTATTTCGCTTTTTGCACAGCTTTAAGTTTGCAGTATCGCATCGCTCTAAAACGTGTAACACGACGCTCAAAACTTGAAAAATACTAAGGGGCCTGTTTTTCAAACCTTCCCAAGATTTTCCAACATTAATACGTGTTTTCATAAAAAACGCCTAAAATTGCACCGTTAAAAAACACGCGTTTTGCATTGTCTCACTTAATTTCAACGACGTTTTATGAAAGATAATTTATTGATGAAAACCCTTGCCGTCGGCATCGTTTATTTCCTCCTCCGTTTTATGGGCGGCACACTTGGCGAAAAATTATTGTACCCCATCACTTTGCTAGTCACGTTTTTGCATGAGTTTGGCCACGCCGTCGGGGCGGCGATTACGGGCGGTAGCGTGAAAGGCATTGAAATAAATCTAAATGGAAGCGGCGTGACGACTTCACTTGGCGGCAATCATGCGGTCACTTTGTTAGGCGGTTACTTAGGTTCGGCATTTTTCGGCAATCTGCTGTTTTATATCGGTGCAAAACTTGAACGTTATCACCGCATTACCCTCTTGTTTTTGGGCGGTATGATGGTATTTACAAGCGTTTTTCTCTTTGAAAGTTGGATAACAACGGCGATTCTCCTTGTTTATGCGGCTTTGTTGTACGTTATTGCCCGTCATGCGGAGTGGCCAGGTTGGGCATTGATGTTCTTTGGTATGGCCTCCACGTTATATATTATTCAAGATTTTAACTATGGGCCAAGTTCCGATTTGATGCAATTTGAAAACGTTGTCGGCATTTTTCCCGCCGATATTTGGAAGTATATTTGGCTGATTGCCGTCGTCCTGATGTTTGGTTACAATATTCGATTGATTTTAGGACGTGGGGCTTTGCGGAATGTTAGTTGGTAGGCGCAAATTGCGGTACGCGCACGTTTTGATAAATCATTTCTAACGATAACTGAAAATTGAGCTTTGAAAACTCAATCACATCGTCCAAATTCTTAAAAATTTGATACGTCCAAAAGTCAAGTTTATCCGTTTTGCTGTATAAAATAGCAGATTGCCAACGCGACTCGACGAGCAAATAGTATTAAATAGACGCTACTTTCTGAAAATCCTCAAATTTATCCGTCTTATCATAACGCGCCGTTGACTTTGACAACACCTCAACAATAAGGCTTGCCTGTTTTCATGTGTTTTTATGCTTAAAAAGTTAATGTATGTTAGAAAATTTCACCACCGAACGTCTTGTTTTAAACGCGTTATCCCACAACGACACAGCGTTTATTTATGAACTCGTCAATACGCCCGAGTGGATTCGTTTTATTGGCCAAAGGCACGTAACAAACCACGAAGACGCCACCAATTATATCAATCGCATATTGAATAATGTTAATGCCCGTTACACAACCGTTCGCCTAAAAGACAGTTTGACACCGATTGGCGTGATTACTTTTTTACAACGCGATTATTTGCCGCATCCCGACATTGGTTTCGCTTTTTTACCGCAATTTGGCAAAAAAGGCTATGCGTATGAGGCCGCAAAAGTCGTTTTGGATAGCCTAAAACAAGCAAATTCGCATAAAACGCTGCTTGCCACTACCCTATCCGACAATGCAAATTCGATTCACTTATTAGAAAAATTGGGCTTGCAATTCGATAAAGAAATAAGCGTTGGCGAGGAAAAACTGTTACTTTACGGAATAATCGGCTTTATGTCGCAACATAGTAAAGGGTGTCTTATTGCGGCGTAGCTGCAAAATCTTGTTAATGATTAAAGTGAAAACGCTTTTTCCTCAGCGGTGTAACCGCTAAACCGCTTGTTTTGCGGTTACACCGCATTTAAAATCGGACGTTTATGAATTTTATTACCG
>JAYSRS010000309.1:0-1674 GCA_043720935.1 Saprospiraceae bacterium | reverse complement strand
TCTCCACGCACGCCTTTTTCGCGCAGCGAAAAACAGTGTGTATGAAAATACGCTTTTATTTATTTCGCATTCCTTAAGTTAGTGTTAATCAACCGCTTGAAAAATTTATCATTCATCATTACTTAGGCTATCTTTGCGGCACATTTCAAATATTTTCTCTAAAATAATGTAAATTCTGAATTAAACAATAAAATTTCACCTTAGGTATCAATCAAAAGTAAGTTGTCATTGCGAGGCACGAAGCAATCTGTTCCGTTTCGCAGTCTGCTAAAACAAAAAGATTGCTTCGTGCCTCGCAATGACAACTTTTCTTGAGTTGGATTAGTGACAAAATCTAGTATTTAATTCAGAACGCGCGTTAAAAATAAAAAATCACCTAGATATGACGCTTGATTTCAATGGCAAAAGAGTCCTCGTGCGCGTGGATTTTAACGTACCTCTCGACAAAAAAACGTTCGCAATCACAGACGATACGCGGATGCGCGCAGCCGTACCGACCATAAAAAAAATTCTTGAAGACGGCGGCGCAGTCATTCTGATGTCGCACCTCGACCGTCCTTTGAAAAAACTCAAAGAAGACGGTTCGCTTGATGTTGAACGCTTTACTTTGCGGCATTTAGTGCCGCATTTGAGCGAATTACTAGGGAAATCTGTCGCTTTTGCTAATGATTGCATCGGGACAGAAGCAATTGAAAAAACGGCGGCTTTGCAAAATGGCGACATTTTATTGCTTGAAAACACGCGTTTTCACAAGGGCGAAGAGAAAGGCGACGACGAAATGGCAACAAAACTCGCCGCGTTAGGCGATATGTACGTCAATGATGCCTTCGGAACGGCACATCGGGCGCACGCTTCGACGGCGACAATGGCGCATTTTTTCGATAAAAAACACAAGGCTTTTGGCTACCTAATGGAGGCCGAAATCACGAACGCCGAGCGCGTTTTGAACCACGCCAAACGCCCATCAGTGGCGATTATTGGTGGGGCAAAGGTCAGCGACAAGATTTTAATCCTTGAAAAATTGGTCGAAACCGTTGACATTCTCATCGTCGGCGGCGGCATGGCTTATACGTTTGAAAAGGCTATGGGCGGGAAAATTGGCAATTCGCTGTGCGAAAATGACCGACTTGACCACGCTTTGGCCTTGATTGAAAAAGCAAGAAGTCGCGGCGTTCAGTTTTTATTGCCCGAAGATTCTATTCTCGCAGACAAATTTGACGCGGCAGCTAACACAATGGAGACAGCTTCGGGTGCAATTCCCGACGGTTGGATGGGTTTAGACATTGGCCCCAAAGCCATCAAGGCGTTCAGCGCAGCAATTTTGTCGGCCAAAACAATTTTGTGGAACGGCCCAATGGGTGTTTTTGAAATGGAAAAATTTGCACATGGCACTAAAACTATTGCGTTAGCGGTGGCAGAAGCGACTAAAAACGCCGCATTTTCCTTAGTCGGCGGTGGCGATTCTGTTGCGGCGGTGACGCAAATGGGTTTGTCGGAAGCCGTTAGTTACGTCTCGACGGGCGGCGGTGCGTTGCTTGAATTTTTGGAAGGAAAAGAATTGCCGGGGATTGCAGCAATTAAGGCGTAGGAAGATTTCAGACTTCAAGATTTGATTACATCTTCAAAATACATTTACGCAAAAAGGCGTGCAAAATTCCTTTTGCACGCCTTTGT
>JAYSRS010000308.1:0-4693 GCA_043720935.1 Saprospiraceae bacterium | reverse complement strand
TTGAAAACACCATCGTTGTCTTTGTCTTCAAAAACCAAATTTCCGAGACTCATACAAGAGTCACGGACAACTGTGATTGGACAACAAAGCGACGCGGGACAGTTGGTCGTAAGTGTTGAAGCGGTAAAATTATAATTACCTGTTTCTTTAATGCGGTAAGTGTCCAAAGTTGCCCCCACTATGGCTACTCCATTTTTGTACCATTGGTAATTGGTATAGCCCAATGGTGCAGAGGCGAGGGCGTTGATGTCGTCGCGGCAATTGTAGCGAATCGGCACTGTTGCACAGGCACTGCTCCAATCGTCTTCCGTTACCGAGCCGTTGTTCGGCGTCGAGTCGCCGTCCGTTTCCGTCATCGCCGTTACTTCGGCTTGACTGAAAACGACCCCCTCAGTAGTCACCTGCACCACAACGTCCAAAACGACAGAATCAGTCGCTGCACCAATGGCACCGACTGTCCAAACGCCTGTTGCGTTGTTGTACGCGCCAGCAGCATTGTCGCTGACGTAAGTTGTACCTGTGGGAATCGGCGCGGTGAGTTGTACGCCTGTTACGGCGGTGTGCGCGTCGTTTCGGACAATGATTTTGACCGTCAATTGCCCACCGATAGTTGCAGTTGTTGCACTACTCTGAACGCCGACCGAGAGGTCTTGTCCGTGTACTGCACACACCCCAAAAAGCAAAGGAATCACCCATGCCATGCTTTGTAGTCGTGTTTTCCTCATAATTCTTACTTGATAGTTAGTGAAATAATCTGCTTTAATGCTTTGTTTTTCGACTACATTAAGCGGTGCAGAATGCCGCGAAAATGCGTTTGGTGTCGAAGCCAATTTGTACAAACACGAGAGGGTATTTGTTAAAAGGCGTACAAATATATTCATGGCTTATCTTGCTTTTTGTTGGTTCGTTTGAATGGCTTTACGCTCAATAGTTATGTCTTCGGTTTGCCAAAAAATATACCAAATCTAGGGTAGTTAGCCTCATTTTTTCTCGAAACACCCATCAAAAAAAGCATACTTATCGAAGTTATTAATGAATTAAAAATTCGTAATCCCGTTTGCTGTCAAGCACTTATGAGCCAATGCGTGGCAACAATTTGTGGTATTAAACCATTGAAAAAAAATTAAACCTCTTGTGAAAAATATTTAAGATTAATGAAAAATACATTGGTAATCAATGACTTATGATAGGAGAAGCGTTTTTGTGTTTTATTATTGCTTGCTTGAAGCTGTTGGATTTTGGCTCAATATGTAGAGGCGTTATGTGCTTAGTTTTAATATTTTTTGTTAATATGTGACACTAGGTTAATGGGCTAAAACGTTTTACAAAATAGTGTAGCAGGGCAAAACAAGTAAAATGTCAAAAAATACTGAGGGGCCTCTTTTCCTAAATTCGATTACCTTGCGGACTGATTTTTACACGTTATTAAATCCAATTTTTATATGAAAAATAGCCTTTTCATCCTCCTTTTTATCTCATTGAGCCAAATCCTTACGGCACAAACCGTTCAAGAAGATTCCGCTTTTGTGCGGAATAATTACGCAAAACGCGAGGTTTTAATTAAAATGCGCGATGGCGTGTCGCTTTTTACGGCGATTTATACGCCCACCAATAAGTCCAAAAAATACCCTATTCTCCTCAAACGGACGCCTTATACGAGCGCGCCTTACGGTGAAATGGCCTTTCCGCAGCGTTTTCAAAATACCGTTTTGATGCGCGAATTGAACATTTTTGTCGTTCAAGATGTCCGTGGAAAGTGGTTATCCGAAGGCAATTTTGTGGATGTGCGCCCCATAATTAGTGACCGAAAAACGACGCAAGACATTGACGAAAGTACCGACGTTTTTGACACAGCAGACTGGCTCGTGAAGAACACCGAGGGCAATAATGGCCGCGTCGGCGTCTATGGCATCTCTTATCCTGGGTTTTATGCGACGAATGCCTTGATAAAAAGTCACCCCTCAGTAAAAGCCGTCTCGCCGCAAGCACCCGTGACGGATTGGTTCATCGGCGATGATTTTCACCACAATGGGGCCTTGATGCTCATGGACGCGTTTAGTTTTTACCTCAATTTTGGTCGGCCACGGCCAAAACCCATTACAAAAATGGACAGCTACGTGGACACTAAAATCGTTGATAATTACGATTTTTACCTAAAAATGGGCGCGTTGCCGAACTACACAAAGCGGTGGATGGGCGATTCTATCCAATTTTGGAACGACTTGATGGCGCATCCAAACTACGATGATTTTTGGAAAAAACGGAATATCAGAAATTTTTTGACGGGTCAAACGGCGGCTTCCTTAGTCGTCGGCGGCTTGTTTGATGCCGAGGATTGCTTCGGTGCGTGGCGCACGTATGAAGCGATTGAAAAACAAAATTTGCCGACGGTTTCAAGCCGAATTGTCATGGGGCCGTGGTTTCATGGGGCGTGGGGCGGTCGTTCAACGGGCGAATTTTTGGGCAATGTCAACTTTAATGCTAAAACATCGGCGTACTTTCAAAAGGATATTGAAGCCAAATTTTTCAATTTTTACTTGAAAGATGAAGGAAAAATAGACGATTTGGCCGAGGCCACTGTCTTTGAAACGGGGTCAAATAAATGGACAACTTATAACGTATGGCCACCAAAACAAGCCCAAACGCAGAACTTGTATCTGCATCAAAACGGCAACTTAAAATTTGTCCCCCCCTCAGTATCTTCTATGGCACGGGGCGAAAATCCACCATTTGAAGAGTGGACAAGTGACCCTGCGCATCCTGTTCCCTACACCGAAGACGTGCATGACGACCGCACCCGCGAGTACATGACGGACGACCAGCGTTTTGCAAGCCGCCGACCCGATGTCTTGACATTTCAGACCGATATTTTGACCGAAGATTTGACGATTACAGGGGCGTTGACTGCTAATTTATTCTTTTCGACAACGGGAACGGACGCCGATTTAGTCGTCAAAATTATTGATGTTTTCCCCGAAGATGCGCCACAATGGGCAGGTTCAAAAGTGCCACAAGGCGGCTATCAAATGCTCGTGCGGGGTGAAATACTGAGGGGTAAGTTTCGGAATTCGTTTGAAAAACCAGAGCCATTTACACCCAACGAAGTGACAAAAGTGGTGTATCAATTGCCCGATATTGCCCACAATTTTCAAAAAGGCCACCGCTTGATGATTCAAATTCAAAGCTCATGGTTTCCCCTCGCTGACCGCAATCCACAACAGTTTTTGAACATCCACGAAGCAAAAGATAGCGATTTCAAAAAGGCCAATCACCGCCTTTATTTCTCTGGGAATGCGGCGTCGTTTATTGCTTTGCCTATTTTGAAAAAGTAAACGTTAAAATGCTTCTGGCGTTCGTAACCTACCGTAAAGTATTGTAAATCAACGATTTAGTGCCAATATACTGAGGGGGTTAATTTTCTATCGGCGGAAACGTCATGAAATAAACCTTTAAGAAAAAGGCATTAAGGTCTTGTGGTTTTCAAAGTAAAGCGTATTTTTGTTCAAATTTTTTTAGAAAAATGACAGATACTTTAATTGCACCACAATCTAAAATACAGGCCATCGAGCCGCGTTATGTCTCGCTTGACGCCTATTTCCGAATGGAGGAAAAGGCATTGAACAAGCATGAGTACCATGACGGAATCGTTATTGCCATGGCAGGAGGAAAACTACCACACAACCGACTCGCAACGAAAGCCGTCAAATTGATGGATAATTTTGTTGAAGACAACGACCTTGATTATATCGTGAGTAATAGCGATACGAAAATTAGGATTGATGCCTATAATAAAGTCGTTTACCCCGATGCGGTTGTTATTTGCGAAAAAGAACAGTTCTTTCAAAATAGAGAAGACACGATTCTAAATCCTTTGGTAATTGTGGAAGTGCTGTCCAATTCTACGCAAAAATTTGACAAAACAACCAAATTTGAGATGTATCGCACAATTCCTACTTTTAAAGAATACGTTTTGATTCATCAAGACAGATGCCACGCGACGGTTTATACAAAGCAGAAAGACGGTAATTGGCTGTTGAGAGATTATGACGGCGAAGATGCCGTGGCGATTTTATACGCTTTGCACAATTGTCCTTTACCTTTAAACCGTTTGTATCGTGGCTTAAAAGTAAAAATATAAGCCGCTAGTTAGCTAAACATGAATCAGCCCGAATTTTCTAACAGAGAAAATTCGGGCTTTTTCATGCTCAAAAATAGCTTTTATGACGGTTTACGCACTGTTTCTCGCTGCGCTCAAAATGCGTGCGAGCAGGAATTTTTTAAGGGGTGCGCGTGTTTTTTGAGATACAAATCGAAGATTTTTATCTCAAAAAATACGCGCACCCCGATAGATTCTTCCCAAAGGGCGTCTTTTGAGCGTAGCGAAAAACAACCCCGCAGTATTTTGACTGTTTTTAACTAAAAAAGCCGCTCCGAAGTGAATCGGAACGGCTTTTTTAGCTGATGTTACGCAGTACCAAGTCCTTTAGAGTCGAGCGTTGATACGTTATATTAAAATGTCTGACTGCGGCGTAGCTGCACAATCTCGGTAATACTGCCCCAAAGCTCAATTTTTTATGTGGTGTAACCGCTAAACGTGCTGTTTTGCGGTTACACCGCATGGTAAAAGTCGTTGTTGCTTGAGCATTACCGAGATTTTGCAGCTACGCCGCATTTAGGATATAACTAATCAACG
>JAYSRS010000307.1:0-13956 GCA_043720935.1 Saprospiraceae bacterium | reverse complement strand
TATTAGTCAATAATGATAAAAAATTATTTACCAATAAACTCCATTATGACTTGAATCGAAAAATCGCTACGTATAATACAAAAGGCACACTTGACAACGGCCAAACCCAAATGACGAGCAAACGCGGACAGTACAATGTCAGCACGGGTGAAGCCTTTTTCAAGGAGCAAGTCTTGGTCGTCGATAAAGATTTTGACTTAAAAACTGACACGCTGAACTTTAATGCAAAAAATAACGTGGCTACTTTCCTTGCCCCGACGCTGATTTATATGCGCGACACGGCGCAATTTTATACTGAAAAAGGCTTTTACGACCTTCAAAATAACAACGCCGCTTTTACGCAGACCCCTCAGTATCAGAAGAAAAATCAAGTCGCCACGGCAGATACAATGCTTTATGACGGCAAAACCACGATAATTACGCTCCGTGGCAACGCGTTGACGAAGGATTCAGCTCGAAAAGCCACCGCAAACACGATTCGCTACAACCGTCGAACCGAAGAGTCGCAACTCGAAGGCAACGCCCGTTTTATTGACGAAAAACAAAATATCGTCTCCGATACGATTATTTATCAGCCGAAAACCAAGACTTACGCCACGCGAGGCCGTTCAAAAATCATCAACGAAGCCCAAATTTTGGAAGCCGATTTAGTGGATTTTGACTCAAAAGACTCGATAGGCATTGCGAAAGGCAACGTTTTTTGGCAAGACACAGCCTCAAAAACGACATTGCGTTGCGAAAAAATGCAATATGACCAACGCAAAGATTACATCAAAGCGTCAGGAGGCCGACCGATTTTAAGTTCATTGGTTGAAAAAGATACGCTGTGGTTGCGGGCTGATACGATTATCACGTACAAGCAAAAACAAACCGATACAGCACGCTCTTTAATCGCATATTACAAAGTCAGAATGTATAAAAACAACTTTCAAAGCGTCTGCGATTCGCTTTTTTACTCCGAACAAGATTCCATTTTTAGACTATTCAAAGACCCCATCGTTTGGTCAGACACGTCGCAACTCTCGGGCGACACGATGCGCATTATGATGAAAAACAAGAAAATTGACCGCGTTTTCTTGAAAAATAATGCGTTTATTATCAATTCCACGGATGAATTCTTTTACAACCAAATCAAAGGCCGCGAGATAACCGCCGAATTTGATGGCGATGATTTACGTCGAATGTTCGTTGATGGTAACGCTGAATCTGTCTATTATGTCCTCGACGAAAAAAATGCTTATACAAGCGTCAATAAAATGATATGTAGTCGGATGCTCGTTTTGTTCGGCGACAACAAGGTAGATGGTATTAAATTTTATACCCAACCGAAAGCCACCATGTTCCCGATGAAACAAGCCGACCACGACGGTTTGAAAATGAAAGGTTTTCGATGGGAAAAGAAACGACGGCCTAAAAACTTGCTTGATTTGTAAACTAAAAGTCAGTTAGACTTGTCGTTTTTTCTTTATTTTTTTTATAACCAATGCTTTGTATTTTCAAAAATCCACCGCTTCGCACTTGCGTAAGCGGTGGATTTTTTGTTTATTTGTTCATTATTTGTAGCTTTTGAAGCAATATGTACAATTTATTTCAGATTTGACAACTTTTCAAAAGCTATGGTATCTACACATCTTTTTTGTTCAAAAATCCCGTAGGGATGGCTCGTATTGTAGCGGCGGATTTCAATCCGCCGATGAATAATGCTCGTTTTTCTTTGAATTCCGTAGGAATGGTACATATAATGGTCGTTTACATAAGCAGTTTCTACGGAGCTCAATAAAAGTGGTTAAATTAAACCCGTGGATTGAAATCCACGGCTACAATATTGGCCATCCCTACGGGATTTTAGGAATTTAACGCCCTTGAAACGAGTATCAAAATAATTTGCGTAGATATGATAGCTTTTCAAAAGTTATAAAATCTCGCAGACCAAGACCCCAAACTTAGGCCCCTCAGTATTTTTCCTCCCCAACGCCGTTTTTCACAAACGCAACACCTTTTTTATATACTTGAAACTGCGGATTTTTCCCCTAAAATCAAAGTGCGGCTATCATTTTTACAATCAGAATTTTCATGCTAAAACTAAGGCTTCCCCACCTTGACATTTGAAATATTAAAATTTCCCTTTTTGGACTGCATCAATTTTTATATAATCAAAATTTTTCTTAAAATGCGTACACCATTACACAAACTTATCCCCTTCATTATCAGCCTGTTAGGCACGTTTTCGGCCATGAAAGCCCAAACTCCCGCTTGTACTTACAGCAATCAAGTTTTCCTAAAATGGAACGCCGTTTTCCTTGAAATTGACCGTTACGCCTCTGGGTTTCGGCCAAGCCCCGGCCCACGCTCGCTCGCTTATATGGGTCTTTCCGCGTATGAGTCTGTTGTGCATACGATGCCGCGTTTCAACTCGTTGCGAAGTCAATTGCCTGGCGCAAATTTGCCGACGGCACAAGCCTATGCGGAGTATTTTCACCCCGCGACGGTTAACGAAAGTTACTACTACATGATGCACCATTTTTTCGATTATTTGGCCACAAGACGCCCCGTTGAGTTTGCAAAAATCGAAAAAACGTATCAAGAGTGCCGAAAACTCTACGTTGGCCGCGTTCCTGCGACTATTTTAACGCGCTCGGAAGCCTTCGGAAAAGCGATGGCGAAGGCCGTTTGCGATTGGGAAACGCTGGATATTGTTGGCCACGATGCGTTTTTAAATCCACAACCGCCGACTTACGTGCCGCCCGTTGGCAATGGTTTGTGGCAACCGACTGCCCCCGATTTTAGTCGGGCGGCGTTTCCAGATATGGGAAAAAGTCGTTATTTCGCTTTGAAAGAAGCGGAACAATTGTCGCCGCCGCCTTTGCCATACAGCGAAAACCCAAATTCGACACTTTTCAAGGAAGCCGAAGAGGTTTTTAAGCGGACAAACGCCGTCAATGAGCGCAAAAGTGGGTCTTACGAAGACCGTTGGATTGCCGAATTTTGGAGCGACGACTTGTTAAATGTGACCTTTTCGCCGCCGTCTCGCTTGTTGTCAATCGCTAATCAAGTGGCGCACCGCGAAAATTTGAACCTCGCGGAATGCGCTGAATTGTACGCAAAACTTGGCCTCGCGCTCAACGACGCGGGTGCAGCGACTTGGAAATCGAAGTATTTTTACAACATTGAACGGCCAATTAGCTACATTCGGCGCGTTTTGAAAAATAAATATCCTGCGGCAGCAACGTGGTTGTCATCACTCAACAATCCGATTACGGGTGTGAAAGGATTGACACCTGCGTTTCCCGCTTATCCGTCGGGTCATTCGGCGTTTGGTGGGGCAGGTGGCAAGGTGTTGTCGTCGCTTTTTGAGTACAATCACCGCAATTGGGGCGGTTATTTTTTCATTGATTTGTCGCATTCGGGACGAACGGAGTTTGTTAGCACGCCGCGTCACTACTTTTCTTTCAAACAATTGGCCGAAGAAGACGCGATTTCGCGCATTCCGCTTGGCGTGCATTATCGAATGGATTGTACTGAGGGGGTGCGTTTAGGCGAGTTAGCGGCCAAGCGGGTCTTGGAGATGCCTTGGAAAAAAACGGGTTCGTGGTATCTCGCCGCACAAGAATCGACCGTTACGCTTGAAGCATATCCTGAATATAACCGCGTCCGTTTGGATTGGATTGCGGCAGGAAATGGCGCAAAAGTTGATTATTTCAACGTTGAGAAACAAGACCCAACAACGGGCATTTTTGAACATCTCGCAACCCTCAACGCCAAGCCGACAACCGCCGCCGAATTCTACAATGCCTTGGACGACAAACCTACTGAGGGGGCCAATTTTTACCAAATTGAAGCTATTTTTGCGGATGGCAGCAGCCAAAAATCAGCCATTCAGCAAGTTGATTTTAAGGGAATTGGTGCAGTTCGGGTGTTTCCAAACCCTGCAAATGGCGTGATAAATGTTGATTTAAGCCCATTTGAAGGCGTACAAGTGCAAATTGACGTGTTCAATCAAGTTGGAAAACTGGTGCATTCGGCAACGATTGAAAAAGCCACAGCTACGGCGTTTGAACTGGATTTAAGCGATGCGCCTGTTGGTGCTTACGTCATAAAAGTACAGCCGAATGGCCGTCGTTCGGTGTCGAAAATGGTGCAGATTGTGCGTTAGTTTTGTATCACGGACTTCAGTCCGTGATACAAATAATTTCCATTTTTGATTAAAAAATCCGTTCCTTTTTAGACATTCACGCCTTCATTTCATCATCCTTTAACTTAAAAAATTCGATGCAACGACGGACAATACTGAGGGGGGCAACTTTGCTGCCTTTCATGGGCAATTCTTCTAACGAAACGACAGAACAGATTGTGAATCAAGAACTTAGCAATAAGAAAATTATCAAACCTAAGCGTTTAAAAGCGGGCGACACGCTTGGTGTGATTGCCCCCGCGAGTGCGTTGTCTGAAAAAGTGATACTACGTGCTGTCGAAAATCTGACGAATTTGGGCTTCAAAGTCAAGTTGGGTAAAAATTTGCGTGAGCAAAAAGGCTACCTCGCGGGGACGGACGAACAGCGTTTGGAAGACCTACATTGGGCCTTTTCCGACCCCGAAGTAGATGCCGTTTGGTGCATTCGCGGCGGCTATGGCGTGACGCGGATTTTGCCAAAAGTTGATTTCAAATTGATCAAACGCAACCCTAAAATTTTTATTGGCTACTCCGACATTACGGCTTTACACGTAGCGATTCATCAAAAAACGGGCCTTATCACCTTCCACGGCCCCGTCGGCACGTCGGATTATACGGACTTTACGAAGCCCAATGTGTGGAATTTGTTGACCAATCCGACCCCTCAGTATCAACTCGTTCATTCCGAAGAAAATCAGAAAAACGCCTCAAATTTGTTTAAAAGTGAAGTCATTACGGCAGGAAAATGCCGTGGAACGCTCATCGGCGGTAACCTATCGCTGCTCTCGGCGATGGACGGAACGCCGTTTGCATTGGGCGATTTGAAGGGAAAAATCCTGTTTATGGAAGACATTGACGAACGCCCTTACCGCGTTGACCGTATGCTGACGCAGCTATTGCAAAGCCATGATTTATCGAAATTGGCGGGTATTGCATTGGGCATTTTTGAAGGCTGTAACCCGAAACCTGAAGAAAATTCGCTGTCGTTGATGGAATGTTTGAAAGACCGTTTGGGCAACTTGGGTATTCCCGTTATTTACGGCTTATCATTCGGACATATTTCAAATCAATATACATTACCCATTGGTATTCAAGCAGAAATGAATACAGAAACGGGTGTTTTGACTTTGTTGGATTCGGCGGTTGTTTGACTTTGAAATCTCTTTTAACTCTCCAAGGGTTGCAATCCTTGGAGAGTTCTTCGGAAAAACCTACACTTTTAATAAACCTCTAAATCCTCTTGCACCGTAATAAGATTCGGCGCCATTGTGGTACAAAAAGACGGTATTGTAGCGGCGGTCGCAAAAAACCGCGCCGCCAAGTTGCCTAATATCGGGCGGTGTTTTGACCCAACTCGATGTTTTCAAATCAAAATTGCCTAATTTCTGCAAAGCGCGGTATTCTTCCTCCGTCAATAGCTCAATGCCCATCGCTTCGGCCATGTCGAGGGCAGTGTCGGTCGGTTTATTTTCCTTCCGCGATGTCCACGCGGCACGGTCGTAGCACAAACTCCTTCTGCCTTTCGGGCTTTCTGCCGCACAATCGTAGAAAATATATGCGCCTGTTTTGTCGTCGAAAGCCACTACGTCAGGTTCGCCACCCGTTTCTTCCATCACATTGAGTGACCACAGTTTTTCGGCATTTACTTCTAATTTTGCTTGAATTTTCGCCCAAATAAGCCCTTTATGGCGGTGTTTATTTTTTTCAAAACGAGCGTTTAATGTAGCGAGTAATGCTTCGCTTTCCTGTGGCGATATTATTTTTTTCATAGTTTTATTTATTTATGAAAATTCTCCAAGGGTTACAAACCCCTTGGAGAATTAGATAATTGTAAAGAATAACCGCTTCAGCACCTTGTTAGGGTAGTTTGAAACACGTTCCACTCAATTCGTACCGCTATCGAAAAAACAGCGATTACCACAAATGTCCACGTAGTGAATCGCATTAAATCCTACTAAAATTCTGTTATTCCTAATTCCAAAAAAAAACACCCCCCTCAGTATTTCTATCAAAATTAGCCTTTTTACCTTAAAATGCAATCGCTACGGTAGCCACAAAACGGCTTGGGGTTTTACTAAATTCATAAGTTCTGCCGCCAAAAGTGAGGTGATTGCCGAAGTTATCGAAATTGCCTTCGTAACGCAAATCAATACCCACTGCATTTGCATCGAAACCAATGCCCGCTTGATAGCCCCATGTTGAACTTTTAAATTTTTCGGAATAACCTGCTGTATTTGTCAAATCAGAACTTCCGTTGATGCGTATGTGCGCCACTGGCCCCGCATTGATGCGGAAAGAGCCGAGTTTTGTACCCACCATAATTGGAATATCAAGGTTGCGGAATGTCTCACTTCTAAGCGAGTCAAGCGTCGTATTCAACTTTGTGATTTTATATTCAACTTTGCTTGAATTGAATAAAAGTTCTGGTTGAATATACACTTTAGCGAATGTGAAACGCGCCCATCCGCCGAGATGAAAGCCATAATTGGCATCATTGAGCTTCAATTTGAAGGAATCTGCCCCATTTTTAAGGCGAATTTCGCTCACATCAGCAGGTTTAATATTAGGCGTGCTAAGGCCAATGCGAATGCCATATTTGAAAGATTGTGCATTCGTTGTGGCCAACTGAACGGCCATAAAACAGAGAGACAGAACAAGTAATTTTTTCATTAGTCGAAACTTTTTTAACTTAAAATTATAGAATTTTCTTTAAATAAAATCGGTGAAAGTCGTTTTCAAACGCACTAAACGCCAATATGTGATTTTCAAAAGCCGCAAAAGTACGGATTTAACGGAAAATTAACCGTTTGGCGTTTTTATTTTTAGCTTTGCGGCGAACGCGAAGGTATTACGGACTTTAGTCCGTAAGTCTCTATTCTAGTGATTTTTTAAAGATAAAAGAGACATTTTATTAGGCATTCACGGACTGAAGTCCGTGATACAGTTTTGAAAAGAAAATGATAAAAACAACAGACATAAAGCAGGCCGATTTTGTCGGCAGTTTCGTCAGAAGCGACGCCGCACCGAAAGACGGGCGGCCAGAATACGCCTTTATCGGTCGGTCGAATGTAGGAAAATCGTCACTTGTCAATATGTTGACGGCAAAAGCGGGTTTGGCCAAAGTATCAAATACGCCAGGTAAAACGCAGACTATCAATTACTTCGACATTGATAAAAAATGGTATATGGTTGATTTGCCAGGCTACGGCTATGCCCGTATTTCACGGACGCACCGCGAGGCATGGGAAAAAATGATTTGGTATTATTTGACCAATCGGGCTACTTTGCAATACGTTTTTTTGCTCCTCGACGCCATGATTCCACCGCAAGCGATTGACATGGAATTTATGAACAAACTCGGCGAGCGCGGCATTCCGTTCGTCATTGTTTATACCAAAACCGACCGCATGAAATCGGAAGATTTGAAGAAAAACGTTGCCGCTATTCAAGCAAAAGTCTTGGAATCTTGGGAAATTTTACCCCCTGAATTCATTACGTCGGCGGAGAAAAAACGGGGAAAACAGGAGGTTTTGACGTTTATTGAAAACAATAATGCGGAGTATAACGCATTAAATCGGAGGTGAATTTAGAGTTCTATTGCTGCTGATTATCAATGAATTAAATGTCTTGAATAAGCCCGAAGGGCTTGAATTTGAATAACCGTAGATGCAATCTACGGAATCGGTAAAAACGTGTTCCCAACTCCGATAGAGTCGAGCGTTGATTAGTTATATTCGTTGGTCTGATTGCGGCGTAGCTGCAAAATCTCGGTAATATTGCCCGAAGCTCAATTCTTTATGCGGTGTAACCGCTAAACGTGCTGTTTTGCGGTTATACCGCATGGTAAAAGTCGTCGTTGCGTAGAGTATTACCGAGATTTTGCAGCTACGCCGCATTTAGGATATAACTAATCAAAGCTCGACTCTAAAGGAGTTGGGAATGCGTTTGTTATAACGTCCGTAAATTGCATTTACAGTTATTCACATTTAACTCCTTCGGAGTTGAACTGTTCAAGATTAATTACACCTTAAAATCTGAAATCTGAAACCAAAAATTTGAAATTTATTGAGGGGCCTATTTTAACAAAGAAAAATAAAAAAAAGATGTATTATAACGTGTGGTTGGTGTCTCAAAGATTCATCATTCATCATTCATAATTCATCATTCCACAACATGATGAAATATATTCAACCCTTTCCAGCCGTTTTCAAACGAATGTCAGAGTGGCCGATTTACAAATTGAGCCAAGACCGCCGCCGTTTTATCGCTGAAATTGACAATTTTACGACCGAACGCTTGATAAAAGAGCATTCAAAACTCTATGATTTAATTGTCCAGACGCTTTATCAAGAGCGGATTCGGATAAAGGAAACGCCGTGGAAAGTGGACCCGCCAAACGAACGGCAGTTTCTGGACCGCATCCGTAAACAGCTTGTTAAGTCCGAAAGTGAGCCGAAACTTAAGGCGGCGGAGATTCATCGCGACATTTTGCGGAAGTTTGTGCATCGCTATTCCGAAGAGATTGTCGGCACGTTTAGCATTCGGATTTTTCGATTTACGCGGGAATTTTTGTCGCTTTTTTTCAACCGATTGCTCAATGCAGCGACCGAACGGTGGTGGCGTTTTTTGAGTTCTAAAAGCCGTATGCACGAACGCATCCAGATTTATGCGGATGTGCCGACGATTCAAAGCCTCTTTTCTCACGGTACGGTGGTGGTTGTACCGACGCATTTTAGCAATCTTGATTCGATTTTGATTGGCTTTGCGATGGATGCCATCATGGGTTTGCCTTCGTTTAGTTACGGTGCAGGTCTAAATTTGTACAATTCGGGTGCGGCAGCGTTTTTTATGAATCGGCTTGGGACGTATCGAGTTGACCGTCGGAAAAAAAATGCGGTTTACTTGGAAACGCTCAAAGCGATGTCGAATTTATCTATTCAACGCGGTACGAATACGCTGTTTTTCCCGGGAGGCACGCGGTCACGGTCGGGTGAAGTGGAAAAAAAGTTAAAAATGGGTTTGTTGGGTACGGCGGTCGAAGCACAACGGGCTTTGTGCGAACGCGGCGATAAAAATAAAATTTTCATCGTGCCGTTGACAACGAGTTATCATACGGTCTTGGAAGCCCCGTTTTTGATTCATCAGCACCTTCAAATTGTCGGTAAAGAACGCTATTTGAAAGGCCGTTCGGAAGGTAATTCGTTCCGCGAATGGTTCAAGTTTATTTGGCAATTTTTTGCAAAA
Source organism: Saprospiraceae bacterium (assembly GCA_043720935.1). Taxonomy (GTDB): domain Bacteria; phylum Bacteroidota; class Bacteroidia; order Chitinophagales; family Saprospiraceae; genus JAAFJT01. The sequence continues at coordinate 4,541 of JAYSRS010000307.1, read as the reverse complement.
CGAAGCGATGTTGTCTTGTCTTTTGGCAAACCGATAGACATTTTTGGCAATTTTGTGGATGCCGACGGCACAAGCCGCGACAGTCGCAACAACGTTTTGGATGTCGCCGACTACTTTATTACTGAGGGGGCTATCAAAGAAGATTTGCAGCGCGAAGGCGAATATACGCGGCTTTTGGCGGATAAAATTGTGGACCGTTTTTATCGGGAAAACATTGTTTTGTCGTCGCACGTGGTGGCGTTTACGGCGTTTAATATGTTGAAAGAAACGCATGAAAAGCTCGATTTATACGCCTTATTGCGCTTACCACCCGACGATTATGTGTTTCCGTTGGATATGTTTACGGCGGCAATTGCTGACGTTCAAGCGGCTCTTTTTGAGTTGGAAGAAAAAGGACGCCTCAAACTGAGCGACCCGATTCGCTTGTCGGCGGCGGAATTGGTGCAAGATGGCGTGAAGAATTTGGGCGGCTACCATGTGCATAAACCTTTGGTATTCAATCGAAAAGGCGATTTGGAAAGCGATGATTTCAATATTTTGTTCTTTTACCACAACCGTCTTGAAAACTTTGGCCTAACAAAACGCGTTCGATGGGAGAAGTTTAAATTAAAGTAGTTGCAAATAAATTCGCAAATACATCCACTCAACAAACGTGTGCATACACCTATGGATTTTAAAATCAACATCAACGCACTTCTTCCCGCCTTGACACTTTTGCAAGGCATTGTCTTCGCCATCCTTCTAATACTGAGGGGCCGTCGAGAAGAACGTCACAGCGACTTTTGGTTGGCTTTTTTGCTCGTTTTATTAGGCTTGACGGGCGTACCTTTTATGTTAGGTTGGTTGGAGATTAATTTTTTGTGGGAAAAACTGACGTTTTTACCTTGGGATGGCTTGGGTTACGCCTACGTGCCGACGATGTATTTTTTCCTCCGAAGTCTCGTCAATAATGAATGGCGATTCAGTTGGCGGCGCGATTGGAAGCATTATGGGTTGTATATGTTTTACTTTACGTATCACTTAATCATTGGTGGTTATGGACTTATAGATAAAAATTTTGTTAATTGGTGGTGGCATGGCATTGAGGCGTTGACGGTAGTCAATATATTTTGGGATTTATTGAATTACGGTCAAGAATTATTTTATTTCATATTGTGTTACCGTTTGTATAAAGATTATCGGGCATGGACGGTCAACGAATTTTCGGACGTTGAGCGCGTGAGTTATCAATGGTTTTACAATTTTTTGGTGGTTCATTTTACAGTCGTTGTTGTCGAGTTTGTCAACAATTTATGGCTAAAATTGGTCAATTATAGCTACGCCGAAATGTGGGCGATTTACATTGCGGAGCTGATTTTAGTTTATTACATCAGCATTTCGGGCTTCGCTCAAGCGCGGGTGAAAGATGTGCATTTTACGCAGAAACAAAGAGAATTGACGCAAAATGCGTTGGTTTTGCTTGAAAATGCTAAAAATACTGAGGGGGTCTCTTTAATTAAAAATGAAGAATTAAAAATTAAAAAAGGGGTAGAATCGACTCAAAATGATGAAAATACGGAGGGGGTCTCCGAAGAAGAAAACAATATAAAAAGCAACGAGGCGAAAGCGCTCCGCGACATGGATTTGAGCCATTGGAAACGTAAGGTTTTGGCCTATTTCGACAAAGAAAAATGCTACCTCAATCCTGAATTAACGCTCTCTGAATTGGCCACAAAACTCGATACAAACACCTCCGTTTTATCTGCCGTTATCAATTCTGGTTTTGGCAAAAATTTCAACGATTTTGTCAACGAATACCGCGTTGAAGCGTTTAAACGCAAGGCCGCGAAGCCTGATAGCAAACATTTGACGCTCTTAGCGATTGCCTTTGATTGCGGTTTCAATTCAAAAGCAACGTTCAATCGGGCGTTTAAAAAAGTGACGGATGTGTCGCCAAAAGCGTTTTTGGAGATGTAGGAAATACAAAAAGCGATTGCCTTATAAAAATGCGTTCGGATATAAAAAAACGCCTTTTTTCTCTTCAAAAGCTATGGCTAAGGATTTGCTTTTGGTTTTGGCGGATGCTCATAAATTGTCATCTAGTGATTTTTCAAAAACAGGTTTCCTCAGTATAGAGGCTAAAGAGCCTACAAAAGAGCCTGTAAAAGAAGTGCCGACGGGTACGGCCAAGGTGTCCAAAATTGATTAAATTACGGAATTATCGGTTTTATGTCGCAAATCAATTTTTGAGTAAAAAAAGGCATTTTTGTGGCAAAAGATTGGCAAAAGATTTAGGAAATTTGCAAAATTTCCTAAATCTGATACCCCCTCAGTATTTTGCGACATAAAGCCGATAATTCCGTAAAATTAAGCAAGAAGAAAAGAGTGAAACCAATAAAGATTCAAACAAAGAATGGTGGAAATATGTCTTTGTTGACTGTTTGAAAGACGCCGACTTTGTGAAGGCTTTTGACAATGTTGTGGCCTCAAAAAAGGATAAAGACAGCCGCGATGTGGCCGAAGAACGTGAGGATTACTTCAATAAAGTGCGAAAAAAGGGTTATTTTTTGGGTGTTTCTAAAATTGTCGTGGTCAATCCAAATTACTTGAAAGTGACACAATCTGCGAAGATATCGGTTTGAAAACGGACGTTAATTTGATTGATAGTGAAAAAAACGTTGGCCGTTTTGAAACAACAGAACTTTCTTACGGCACATTTGACTTGGGGGCAACGTTTTGTTATTGCCAAACGCTTCACTTTGAACTATGGCTTTGAGACAGGTTTGCCATTTGGCGGTGACGAGGAGACAATAGGTATATCACTTTTCACGCTCTTCAACATGAATCTAGGCGTAGGTGTGATGTTTTAAAATGCGTCAGAAATCATTAAAATAGGGAGGAGGGAGTTGTCGATTGCTGGAAACTAACCCTCAGTATTGTGCATAAAAAATGGCGTTTTCTCTCATTTGGGAGGGTAAAACGCCATTTTTTATCTGTTATTGCGTAGAAATACTGAGGGGTACTTTTAGATACGTTTCACCAATAACTAAGGAGTCAAGTCTGCGAAGCCATGATTCCGTAGAATTTCTATCACTTTTTCGACAGGAATATCAAGCAAATCACTTATTTCTGGGGTTGGATAGCCCTTGCCGTAGAATTTTAAGACGTTTTGTATGTCTTTTCTTTCCATTCCGCGCTCCATTCCGCGCTCCATTCCGCGCTCTTCCGCTTCCTCGGCAAGAATTTGCATATCGTATTTTTTACTCTTGCTAATTTGGTACAAGATGTAGTCCATTTTCTCCATATTAGACAGAGAGGCAACGTCAAAAGCCTTCTCAAATATGGGTTCATTAAGGATAGCAGGAATGGCATTCATTGTTTCTAAATTTTTGAGGAAATAGCACCATTTGTCGAACTTTGTCTCCAATTGGTCTTTTTCCTTGGTGAAAAAAGGGAGTTGCAAAAACTTAAAATGAAGGTTGTCCGTCATCAAAACACCATCGTCGTCGCGCAACGAAAAAGTACGCAATAGTTTACGTTTTTGCCAACGTTTTATTTTTGTATCATACTCAAAATCCAAAATTCCGATAAAATAAACGGGTTTGAGTTTGAAATTCCATGGGCCTTTTGGTGCTTGCGCTTGAATCGCAAATGTCGTGTAATAGGTTGCTCTATCCATCAAATATGTCATGGGTGCTTTTTGCATTTCGACGACAAATGTCTCACCGCTTAGGTCTTGACATAAAATATCGTAAATCGTTTTGCGCCCCTCTTCGTGGTCAGGCAGCTGTTCCGTTTTTTGAAACGCTAACGCATTGATTTGGTGGTGCGGTGGCATCATGGAATTTAAAAAATCCATCAGCAAATCTTTATTTGCTTCTTCACCAAATAGTTTTTTGAAACCATAATCGGTTGTTGGGTCAAAATATTTGGGTACTGTGGGTAATAGCTCGCTCATTTTCTTCTAAAATAGGTTTGTTTGAAATAATGTTTGTCGATACAAAAATGGGGATTTTATTTTGAACGTCAAAGTATTTTTCCCAAAAATTGTTGTTTATATCCAAAAAAAGCCGCTTTTCCCTCATTTTAGAGAGAAAAACGGCTTTTTTACTGAGGGGTCTCTTTTGACGAACAAAAGCAAGAGAAATTTATGCTAAGTCGAAACGGTCGAGATTCATCACTTTTGTCCACGCCGCTACGAAATCATTAACGAATTGCGCTTCTGAATCTGAACAGCCGTACACTTCGGCAATCGCCCGTAATTCGGCGTTTGAACCGAAAATAAGGTCCACCCGCGTCCCTGTCCAAGCGCGTGCGCCTGTTGCCCGATTGCGGCCTTCAAACACGTTTTCGGCGTGAGAAGTTGCTGCCCAAGTTGTACTCAAATCCAAGAGATGGGTGAAAAAATCGTTGGTGAGTGCTTCGGGACGCTTTGTAAATACGCCGTGTGTGGTGTAATCTAAGTTTGTATTCAACACGCGCATGCCACCGACAAGTACCGTCATTTCGGGTGCGGTGAGGGTCAATAATTGCGCTTTATCAATCAACAATTCTTCTGCCGA
>JAYSRS010000306.1:0-4700 GCA_043720935.1 Saprospiraceae bacterium | reverse complement strand
CATCCAACAAGTGCAATTGGACGTTCTGCTGTCAAGTTCAAATAAGGTGTCAATACATGACGGAACAAGCAGCTTGTTAAAATACTTCTCAGTTGATTCACCTATAAGTTATGAAATATAATTGAGCATTGCAATGACATTGAATTAAAAATAATTATTGACTTGTTCAACATCAGCACAAGGATGATAAAGTCCCACTTCTTTTTTTTTATTTTTTTGTAGTCGTATAAACAGCATTTTTTTTCGTTGTCGCTCACGTTAAAACAGTTTTTTCTATTTTTTAGTCGTCAAAATGGCTTTTATACTGTGGGGTCTCTTTTTTTAATTTTTATGGCTTCGCCCTTCATCGGTCTCAATATTGTTAGAAACATAGAATAGTTTTTTTATGCAATCTGTTGATTTACAATTACTTAACTTCATTTTTAATTCCGAAATTTAAACAAACCAAGAAAGGACTTCTTATTTTTGTGCTATTTCTAATTGGTTTTTGCACTCATCTTAGTTGATTCTTTTGCTATTTTTTAGTTGTTAAAACAGTTTTATTTTTTAGTTGTCGCTCACGTCAAAACAGTAATTTTTTTTATTTTTTAGTTGTTAAAACAGTTTTATTTTTTAGTCGTCGCTCACGTTAAAACAATATTTTTTTTATTTTTAGTCGTTAAAACGGCTTTATACTGAGGGATCTAACTTTTCGATTTTCGCTACAAAGCTATTTGATTTTACCACTTTAACCCCAATTTTACTTGATTTCTATTGCTAAAGGGCGACTGCCCGAACCGTTGTTAATTTGAAAACAAGCACCTTTAAGCCAAGTTTTGGCTTCCTTCGTTATTTTTTTACCTCATTTTGATTGCGCCCAACGTTTGCACTCCCGACGTGCCGCCGCGTTGGGCTTTTGTGTGTGGGCTTTTGCGGCGGCATGTTCGGGAGTGCTGTGTTTCGCGCTTTTTTTTTATTTTTTTTTATTTTTTTATAATTTTTTAGTCAAAAATGGCCTTTATACTGAGGGGCCTATTTTCGCAATTCCTGCCACAAAACTATTCAAATTTATTCGTTTTCTTATGTTTTTGCTTGAATTTTTATTGTTTAAAGGCGAATGCCCGAACCGTTCTTAAATTTGACTACCTTCTTTTTTATTTTTTTTGTCGTCGTATAAACGGCTTTTTTTATTTTTTTTGTCGTCGTAAAAACGGCTTTTTTTATTTTTTTGTCGTCGTAAAAACGGCTTTTTTTTATTTTTTAGCCTAAAAATGGCTTTTATACTGAGGGGGTGCTTTTTTCAATTTCCTTTACAAATTTGCTTAGTTTTTTAACCTTTTTTATGTTCTTGCTTCGATTTTAACTGCTTAAAGGCGAATGCCCGCACTTTCGTTAATTGGTTTCCCTCGTTTTTTCTTAAATTTTGGCTTCTTTCGTTTTTTATTTCCTACTTTTTGATGTTTGCGCGAAACACCTCAACTCACGCAATCTTGCGTAAGTATCCGCTTCATGCGCAAGTCTTATTTTTATTCACATAAGATAGTATTTTATACGAAAGTTTAGACTCTAGCCGCCTATTTCCTTTAAAACAACTTATTTAATGCATAAGATAGTATTTTATACGAACGTTTTTTGACGTTTAAAAAAATTGTCCTGCAAATGTAAAAAAGAATAATGTTATGTAGTGTATAAAAAATTTAAAATTTTAATCTGTCGAGTGGACTTTTTGTATTTCTGATAAATTCGCCTGTTAGGTGAATGTAAATTTCGGTTGTTCTTAGGTCTTCGTGGCCTAGGAGGTGCTGAACGGTGATAAGATTTTCACCGCTTAGAACTAAGTGCGTAGCAAAAGAATGTCGAAGTGTATGCACGGTGGCGAAGGGGTTGACGCCCGATTTTTCTACGGCTTTGCGGAGGATTTCTTGTACGCTTCGATTTGAATATTTGCCGCCTGTTTGTCCTTCAAACAGCCAATAATTAGGCGTGTAAGTTGCCAAATAAGGTTTGAGTTGCTCTAATAACAACGGCGATAGTAAAGTAAGTCGGTCTTTTCGACCTTTTCCGCCTTTTATAAACATACAGTTGTCGGCTTCTCGGAGGTCTTGAATGCGGAGATTTGTGAGTTCTGACAGTCGGATGCCACTTGAATAAATGGCCAGCAAAATACATCTGTGTTTGATGTTGTCAACGGCTTTAAACAATTTAATGGTTTCGGTTTCGCTCAAAATATTGGGCAAATGAAAGGGCATTTTAGGGCGTTGTAGGTCGTAGTAGGTGCGTTCACGGCCTAACACGAGTTCGTAATAGCACTTTATGGCACTAATAAAATTATTTTGTTGCGTTTCCGAAAAATTGCCCGTTTGAATGCGACTTACCATGTATTCGATGATTTGGCCTTTTGTAATGTTTTCGGGATGAAGGTTGTCGTAGTGTTTTATGTATTGGCCGAAACAGTTTTTGTACAACTTAATTGTTTCGTGCGCCATACGTTTCATGGTCATTTTTTCTTCCAACTTTGTTATTTCGGCTTTATACTGAGGAGTATCTATATCAAAAGTATGGGGTTGTTGCCTTCTATCAATTGTCAAATTTGAGGTTGGATTAAAAGGTTGAGGCGTCATTAAAGTGCTTCCGTTAGCGGTTGGTACAAAAATAAATTTGTCTGTCCAATCCGTTGACAGCTGTTTATTGTCCGATTGTGGCGGTTTATTCATCGGCGTTGTTTGCGGCAAAGAATGAATAGCTGCCGAATGCGGTGTCGGTTGTTGCGGGTCAGACAAATCCATGTCTAAATGGTTGCCGAAATTTTTTTCTAATGTCTCAATTGTAAACGGCGAATAGGGTAGTGTCCAACATTTGCGGTCTTTGTGCCATTGTTTACCCGACATTTGCTTTATTTTCTCCATCCACGTTAAGTTATAAGGCATAACGACGCTCAATTTGCCGCGCCAAAAAGTGGCTAACCGAACGATTACTTTACGTGCGTTGTTGGCATCGAGTATTTTAGTTGCAGACGCGTTGTTTTCGGTATTTTGCCAATTTTTAGCTTGATGCGTTGCGTATTCTTCGGTCGGAAAAGCATTAAATTGCACGGTGTTGTTAGCCATTTTTTCTGCAATTAATTTATCTTGTTGGATAAGCACTATTTTTTCAGTAACAGCTTTCGCTTGCTTAGTTGTGAGCAAGGCTTCCGTTTTTTGCACTTCCGTTTTTCGTTCAGAATCCCAATGCACCAAATTAGGCAAATAGGTGTCTAAAAAATGTTGCGACAGCGTGGTTTTAGGAATCTCCCACACAAACCATACATTGTTCCAAATGCTTTCTTGAATGTTTTTGACGGTTTGAATATGTGTCGGCACAAGCGATTTAGGAAGATTTAAACACCAAAAATTTTGTTTCGTCGGGTGGTCAAAAACGGTTAACTTGTCGGTAAAGCGATTATACTGAGGGGGTATGTTTTGCAACAATATTGTCGTTTCAATGGTTGATTTTTTTTTAAAATTCTCTGAACGTGCGTCAACAACGTTTTCTAAACGCGGCGGCATTTCAACGTTCGTCAAAACAATCAACGTTTCTTTGTCAATCACTAAGGCGTCGCCAAAATAGTCGATAAATTGTTGATGCAATTCTTTTGTTCTCGGCACACTCCAAAGATTGTCTGCCGAATGCCACAATTGCCCTTTGGTTTGAGCGATGTAAATTATCCAGTCCGTGCGGTCTTGCGGAATGCTTAAAAAAATGCGGTCGGGCTGTTCGATGCAGCGACGTGCAATGATGTGTATGTGCGTTTCGGAGAGAACGACGGTTTCAGCGCGAACGACGGTTTCAGCGCAAACGACGGTTTCAGCGAGAACGACGGTTTCAGCGAGAACGACGGTTTCAGTGAGAACAACAGTTTCAGCGAGAACAACGGTTTCAGCGATGGCACTCGTGAAGGTCGCTTTTGCGTTCATATTAAGTATGTGTGCATTTGTAGAGGCGGCTTTTACAGCCGCTCTTTCGGAAATAGTTTTTTTATCTAAATCTCTAATAATTGTATGTCCTTCAAACACGTCTTGAAACTTTTTCCACGCTTCCCGTGTGTAGGGAATGTGCCAACAGTTGTGTTCAGGCGTCCACCGACTGCCTTTTATTTCTTTCATTTTTGTAGGAAAAGCGGTGCTGAATTGCGTATTGACAACAGCAACGCGTTCTAAACCTTCAATACTGAGGGGTTTGATGTGTAGTTCCATTTTCTGATAATACGTGTTGGTTAATAGAATTGTTTGTTTCCGCAAAAATAGTTTTGTTTGTTTCGTTTCCAAAAGTTTTTACTTTTTTTTGAACGTTTTTCAATCAATTTCCGACGTTTTTATTTTTTTCTGAACGTCGTTCAATTACTTTCCGACGTTTTTACTTTTTTCTGAACGTCGTTCAATTATTTTCCGACGTTTTTACTTTTTTTCTGAACGTTGTCCCATCAATTTCTGACGTTTTTACTTTTTTCCGAACGTTGTTTAATTACTTCCCGACGTTTTTACTTTTTTCTGAACGTTGTTAAATCAATTCCCGATGTTTTTACTTTTTTCTGAACGTTGTTTAATCAATTCCCGATGTTTTTATTTTCGGAATTATCGGCTTTGTGTCGCAAAATACTGAGGGGGTGTCAGATTTAGGAAATTTGCAAAATTTCCTAAGTCTTTTGCCGCAAAAACACCATTTTTTACTTAAAAATTGGTTTG
>JAYSRS010000305.1:0-1679 GCA_043720935.1 Saprospiraceae bacterium | reverse complement strand
AATGCTATAAATCTGAAACGTCGTCGAGGTTTTTAACCTCGACGACGTTAGGATATAAAAAATGCCGCCCTCGAATCCAATCGAGTGCGGCATTTTTTATTGAGAAAATAAATAACTTCTTGCAATGAATATTAAACAAAAAAACTCACAACCAATTGACAATTAATTATTTATAAATTCATCATTTATCATTCATAACTCATCATTATTATTAAAACATTTCAGTTCCAGCGAAATGGAATGCGCCTTCAATGGCGGCATTTTCGTCGCTATCTGAGCCGTGAACGGCGTTTTCACCAATGCTTTTGGCGTATTTTGCGCGAATCGTACCAGGTGCTGCGTTTGCAGGATTTGTTGCACCGATTAAGGTACGGAAATCTTCAACGGCGTTGTCTTTTTCCAAAATTGCCGCCACGATTGGGCCGCGAGACATAAATTCAACGAGTTCGCCGTAGAAAGGACGGGCAGCGTGAACGGCATAAAATTCGCCCGCTTTTTCAGTCGAGAGTTTGGTGTATTTCATAGCAACGATGCGGAAACCCGCCGCGCAAATGTCATTCAAAATTGCACCGATATTACCTGCTTCAACGCCGTCAGGCTTGATCATTGTGAAGGTTCTGTTAGTAGCCATAATTCTTAATTTATGATTGATTTTTAAAAAATATTTCAAATTTTGCTAAAAGCGGCGCAAAGATAGCAGTCTTGCCTTCATTTTGAGCCTTACGGGCGTTTTTTTTACGTTAATTTGAAATTTACTTAGCCGTGAACGTAAAATGACCTTTAGGTCGTTTAAGTTGCATAGGAAAGCCCCTTTTGCGGATTCTACGACCTTAACTCTCGTCGTGAATTTGTGCAAGTGTCTCGTACATTTCAAGTTTCATTTCTATAATGCTCATTATCAATAATTTATAGATGATTTAAAAATATTTTTTTGAAAATAGACCCCCCTCAGTATTTTAGGTTAATAAGGCCGTTTTTTCCATTATTTTGAGAACAAAAATAACCGTTTTATCGAAAAAAAAAATTAAATCACGCGAGGCCGCTTGAAAATTGGGACGGTTGAACACGGCTCGCCGTACATGATGCTTTGGGCGAAAGGTTGCAATTTATGCGTCAAGGCGACGTAGGCGGCAGGCGGAACGGGCTTGTCGGAACAGCCTTTTATGACAATTCGTTTGCCGTTGAAGGGACTTGCGTCAAAATCGGCGAGTTTAGCCGTATAAAATGCCTTGTAAAACTCCGTTTCCGACCCTTGAAAAATGTCAACGGCAAATGGTGCAGCGTTCGCAGACACGAGCATAAAGGCCCAAACGGGAATAATTGCGTCGGCGGTGCAGTCAATGACGAGGTTTTTGCCTTCATATTGCGGCCAATCGTGGGCTTTACAGGCTTCGCGGAAGTCTTTTTCTTTCAAAATCAAACCCATGAAAAGGTAGTCTTTGAGGTCGAAAACGGCGATGTCTTGTTTTGGAAAATAGTCTTCCAAATTGAGTGTTATCAAACCGCTTTCAGCGACGCGGTTGATGAGTGGTTTATCTAATACGTCCATTTTTTACATTTTTTTTAAGTACAGAAGACCCTAATTGTTCTAAGTAGTTGGACAAAATTGATACGCACTATTTTTCGCTACGCTCAAAAGGCGTACGAAAGAAATCTATCAGGGCGAGCGTGTATTTTTT
>JAYSRS010000304.1:0-4712 GCA_043720935.1 Saprospiraceae bacterium | reverse complement strand
AATACGTTCGCTCCGATAGATTTTTTCCTAGCACGCCTTTTTCGCGCAGCGAAAAACAGTGCGTATAAAAATACGCTTTTATTTATTTTATATTACTAAGCGTTTCCTTAAAAAAAGAAATCCTTTTAAATCAGTCGTATCCCTAAAATCAGTGGGCCATTTTAGCCACTTGCGTAACATGAGTTAATAATCAATATTTTGCGAATTTTAAATTCTTAATTTTTTTAAATTTTTAATTCCACACATGGATTATCAAAATATTTTAATTGAAAACGACAACGGCATCGTTGTTTTGACCTTCAACCGCGAAAAATCATTGAACGCACTCAATCAACAAACGATGAGTGAAATCAAAGATTTTTTTGATAAAGGTTATAAAACCATCGCTGATTTGAAAGGCGTTATCCTCACGGGTGCAGGGGCAAAAGCCTTTGTTGCGGGTGCGGATATTACCGAATTTCTGAATTTGTCGGGCGATGGTGAAAAAATGGCGCAACGTGGTCAAGACATTTTCTTCTTGATTGAGCAGTTTCACAAGCCCGTTATTGCGGCAGTGAACGGTTTTGCGCTTGGCGGCGGCTGCGAATTAGCAATGTGTTGCCACATGCGGATTGCTTCGCCGAATGCTAAATTTGGCCAACCCGAAGTCAATCTCGGCATCATTCCTGGCTACGGCGGGACGCAACGCCTTGTTCAATTGATTGGCAAAGGCCGCGCTTTTGAGCTGTTGATGACGGCAGATATTATTGATGCGGCAGAAGCCTACCGCACGGGTTTGGTTAATCACCTCGTTGAAGAAGGGCAAACGGTGGCAAAAGCGAAGGAAATTATCGCTAAAATCGCCACAAAAGCCCCAATTGCGATTGCAAAAATCATCGAATCTGTCAATGCGCATTTTGACCCAGGCGGCGACGCAGGTTTTTTCCGCGAAGTTGTTGAGTTCGGCAAATGTGCTAAATCGAAGGATTTTCAAGAAGGGGCGTTGGCATTTGTTGAAAAACGGAAAGCTAATTTTATTGGGAAGTAGGATATTTTGATGTTACGATATTGAGATATTTTCATAAACAAACGGCTAAAACGCATCCTTGTGTTTTAGCCGTTTGTCGTTTAGGCTAAAACGTCGGCGAGGTTTCAAACCTCGCCGACGTTAATCCATTCATTTTTAGACCCCCTCAGTATTTTTACTCCTTTTTGAACAAAAAAGCCGCTTCGTTATTACACTTTCAATATTTATTGAAACTTCGCCGCGATGAACCTTTCAAGGGTTACAAACTCTTGGAAGGTTCAAAAATCGTTAAGTTAACGAGAGTGGGTTCAAAATTTCGCCGACGTTAGGCTACAAAACTACCTTCTTATGAAAAATTATTTGTCTTTAATTAAATTCAGTCACACCGTTTTTGCCTTGCCGTTTGCGCTAGTCGGTTTCTTCTTGGCCAATTACCAAACGGGGCAAACCATTGATTTTCAAACACTTATCTGCGTTGTGTTGTGTATGGTCTTCGCCCGTTCGGCGGCTATGGCGTTCAATCGGTACTTGGATAGAGACATTGATGCTAAAAACCCGCGCACCATTATTCGGGAAATTCCTGCGGGAATTGTGTCGCCAAAATCGGCTTTGGCCTTCGTGATTATCAGTTCGTTGTTGTTTATGTTGACCACTTATTTCATCAATCCTTTGTGTTTTATACTATCGCCAGTGGCTTTAATCGTCGTTTTGGGGTATTCTTACACCAAAAGATTTACGGCTTTGTGCCATTTTGTCTTGGGATTAGGCTTGTCGTTGGCCCCAATCGGTGCGTATTTGGCGGTCACGGGTCAGTTTGCGTTGTTGCCAATTTTGTATTCAGCAACCGTTTTATTGTGGGTAACGGGTTTTGATATTATTTACGCGTTGCAAGATGAAGATTTTGATAAGTCATTGCATCTCAATTCTATTCCCGTTCTTTTAGGCACAAAAGGGGCGTTGCAATTGTCAAATATTTTGCATTTAGTTGGCGGTTTGGTCTTGTGTTATGCCGTTTTTCTTGTCAATACTGAGGGGGGGACTTTTCATTACATACATTTAATCGGCGCGGCCATTTTCATCGGTTTATTGATTTATCAGCATACGTTGGTAAAAATCAATGACTTGTCTAAAATCAATATGGCTTTTTTTACAACGAATGGTATTGCGAGCGTTGCGTATGGGAGTTTGTTTATTTTGGATTTCTTTTTTTAACAAATATTAGCGTGTGCGGCACTAATTTTACCACGTTATTATTGACGCTTTACCAAACCCATTTTGAAATGCTAAAATACCTCCATTTCTTTCTCTGTTTATTTTTCTCTATTCTAACAGCAACGTTGTGCGCGCAAAATGGCCCTATCATTGCTGTTCGGAACGTCTGCGTCGGGACGATTGTCGAAGTCAAAACGTCGGATTTTACATGTATAGGCATCACGACCGTTCCCGGGATTTCGGGCAATACGGTGGATATGCCCTTGTTTAGTTCCAATCCGACACGCCGCAGCACCTCTATTCAACTCAACCGCGTTGGTACATACTTCTTTTTTTTAGCTTGCGCGGACAATACGTCACAACGGATTCAAGTCAATTTTGTGAATTGCGACACGTCTCAATGTTTGGGTACGAACTTAGTCCCAAACCCAAGCGTCGAAACGATTGCTAATTGCGTTTCGCCGCGCACAACGGTAACGGGGGTGGCGGCAAATTGGCTCGACTATCCGCAAACGCCGCCCGACAATCAAGGTACGGTTGATTTTTACCATAAATTGTGTGCAGGTGGTGGTTTTACAGGCATTTTGGACAACAATGCGCCGCGAACGGGGCAGGGAATGTTGGGCGCGTTTGTGTTCCGACAACTTAATAGCAGTGGTGCAGGGCAATATCAGTTTGACTATCCCGTCGTACAACTCACAACACCGTTGACGGTTGGGCAGCAATACCGCGTTCGTTTTTATGTCAAATATCCCAATTCTTATTCAACTGCTGATAAAATCAGCGCGGGTTTTATTGTCGGCGACCCGAGTGCCGCTTTTCGGCAAAACACGGCGTCAGGCGGGCGGGTCAGTTACGATTACATCGGCGACCCGCCGAAAGCATCAAGTCCGACGGGGCAATTTATCAGCGAATCCGTTTTTTGGACAAAAATAGAAAACACTTTTACGGCAGATAAGCCTTACACGCACTTGATTGTGGGCAATTTGGGCGGCTTAACAACGGCGTTGCCCAATGTGTGGAGTTATTATTTGTTCGACGATTTTTCCGTTCAAGTCCTTAGCGGAACAATTACCAAGCAAATCACCCGCGCCGATACCGTTGTTTGCAATGGCCAATCTGCCAATTTGGGCATCAAAACGGATGCTTTTCGCACGACTTTGAAGAATTTAACGACCGCACAAACCTCTATCGTTGACACAAGCCGCTTAATTACGCTACCAAACATCACCGTACCGACGTGTTATCAATTGTTTTTTGAGAAAAGCACGTGTGTCGATTCATTAACGTTTTGCGTTCGCAATTATCCGAGTTTCGATACTCTAATCAGACGAACATCGTGCCGACCAAGCGATACGGGCTTGATTGTCAGACAGTTACGCACGTTTCGCGGTTGCGACAGTACGGTACGGGTACAAACTAATTTACTATTAAAGGACACAACACGGACGGTTCAATTGGTCTGTAATCAAGCCGATACGGGTTTGAGTGTGCTAAAACTCAAAAATACTGAGGGGTGTGATAGCCTTATTTTAGTAACAAAAAAATGGTCAAAACCCGATACGATGCGCTTGGAATTGCGCTCGTGTTTGCCCAAAGACACGGGTTTAGTGGTTCGGAAATTGATAAATCGACAAGGTTGCGACAGTTTTATTTTGGTAAAAACCACGTATATTCCACCCGTAAGCATTGATTTAGGCCGCGATACGGTGGTGGACGTTGGTAGCCGCTTCAATTTAGTGCCGATACTGAGGGGGGACTCGGCAGCGTCGTTTTTTTGGTTGCCGCCGCTTGGTTTGAGCTGTACGGATTGCCCAAATCCAGAAGTCGTGTTGCCCAATTCTGTTCGTTATTATCTGACCGTCAAGAGTAAAAGTGGTTGCGTGAGCAAATCAGAACGGCTAATTCAAGTGCTTGACAAGCCTTTTGTCTTTGTACCAACCGTTTTTTCACCAAATGGCGATGGCATTCACGAAACATTGACCGTTTACGCAAACCCAAATCGGGTGCAGAACATCACGCGTTTTGCCATTTTCGACCGTTGGGGCGGCCTTGTTTTTAGTAAAACAAATTTTCCGATGAACGACGAAGCGGCAGGATGGAACGGTGAAGTCAATGGCACTAAATCAGGTACAGATGTCTTTGTTTATCTCGTTGAATTTACGCTTTGGGACAATAAAACGAAGGTCGTGACGGGCGATGTGACTATAATGCGATAATTAAACTCTGTTCGCGGCAGATTAGGCATTACAAAGGATGATATTGGAAATTGATATTAACGACGGGGCAATGATTATTTCGGTCAATCGGATTGATGTTAAAAAACTCACAACGGAACTCAATTCACCTAAGAAACTGAAAGGTAAAAAGATTAAGCAAGTCGATTACGCGGGTATGATTAAGAAACATATCGCCGAGAAAACGAAGGAAGAACAACCTTGGTTTTGGGGGATTAGATATTAGAAGGTGAGGATAATTGTAATTCAACGTTCGG
>JAYSRS010000303.1:0-4716 GCA_043720935.1 Saprospiraceae bacterium | reverse complement strand
ATTAAGCAGCAACCGCGTTTAGGCACGGCAAAAATTGAGAATAACCGCATTGTTTACACACTCACAAGCGCAAGTAGCGGCATGATATTCCGTTGTCGAATCGCGCAAACCATAACCAATAAAATCGGAATTAATGCCGCTACTTGCGCTTGTGAGTGTGTAAACAATGCGGTTATTCTCAATTTTTGCCGTGCCTAAACGCGGTTGCTGCTTAATAAAAAGGCTTGATTTGGGTACTTTACACAACACATCATTGCTCAAAATATCTAAAACAACACTTGGTTTTGTTGGCGTCAAGGTGTATAAATATTGGTCGTCGTTGAGCGTGACGAAGCAATTATTAGGGTCATTGACGGTAAAATAAATCTCGGCAACGCCCCCTTCCTGCGACGCTGCACGACCCGAAACACCATAAACCGCTTTATCCGTTCCTATAAAATCTTTATTCGGCGTAAACGTTAAAAGGCCATTGTTACCTGTCAAAATACCATTTTTAGGCGGAATAATCACATGGAAAGTGCTTAAATCCACGCCGTTGCAAAAGGTATCATTTTTCAACACATTAAAATTAATTGGTGTATTGATGTTTAAAATGACATTGTCCATCAAAACACCCGTTTCGCAAGAGGTTTGAGTGACGAGAGACGGAATAATGTTAACTTTAATGTTTAACTGCCTGTCATCGAACGTCAAAATGAAAGAATCAATGCCTTCCACGACATAATAAGGTTTTGCGGAATAGCGAATAAAACGGCCTTCTTCAAAGTTTAAGAACCCGTTTTTAGCATTTTGAGCAATCCGCACTTGCGCCGCGCTATTGACCGCAATCGTCAAATCAATCAATGCCGAGCCGCCCGAAGGCACGGTCATTAACGTCGGCAACTGCTTGCCCGTGATGGTAATGATGTCCTTATTTTCTACGGTGTCGCAAGCGTTGAGCAGCAAAATGAGGATAAACCCTAGCAAAAATGTTTTCATACAAACAAGTGAGGAGATTTCAAATTTCAGATTTCAAATTCCAAGGTGCAATAAGCTAATTATCTGCTGTCTGCAAATTGAAATGATACATTTATTTCAAATCAATTTCTTTAATGCTTATTTAAAAACGTGGTTAAGACAGACGTGTGGTGAGAATGGTTGCGTGGGTTTGAAAAAACGTGGGGGCGCATGAGTCATAACTGAATTTAGCTTTTGACAATTAGGCACTTATAGAGTAGGTGACGAGCAAACGACCTTATTCATAAATCATGGGTTGAATTATGAATAAGGTCGTTTGCTTGCGTCTTGTCTCGTATCAAACAATGTTGTGATAAACAATACCGAGCCGTGAGGCCGATAATATAGACGATGGTTTTTGCCGACTAAAACAAATCTGATTGTTTTTCGGTTGGGTACAGGTCTGCCTTTTGTTGGATATTTTTGGATTTTCTCAATGTGTTTTTCCACTAAATCTAAGAAATTTTCAGATGAATTTATAGAGACTTCATTTCTTAGATACCCCAAAATGTGGTATAATTCGCCAATGGCTTTTTTGCTCCATTCTATTCTTTTAACCATTGTCTCATAGATTTCATGACTTCCTCATGTGGCACTAATTGAGTAGGGTCGTAAGTTTGCTGAATCGCCTCGTCAAGCTCAATTTCTTGTTCGGGCGTTAATGTATAATTATCATCATACACCTCAAATTCGTCGGGTGATTTGACAAAATCATTGATTAAAGTGCGTAAACGCGTCAATTGTTTAGGGCTTTCGATGTGCGCAACGGTATCGAAAATACTGCCTTTCAATTCTAAAACATTCATTTTTATAATAATTGAAATGTGAAGAAATACCTTTTTTTTTTAGCAAAGCTACACTCTTTTAAATAAGAAACAAGAGAAAATCTATTAAATAGTCAACGAAATTTCATTAAAACTCGAAGGTGCTTCAACGCAATAAACACCTTCAATCCATTGGAAATCAACACTTTGCCCATCAATCAAAACCGATTTTACGTCAAATGGAACGCCATAAAAACGCACATCAAAATCCGTTTTTGTTGCCCAATCGGGCGATGAATCATACGTCAAACGGTCAATAAAACGACTTAAAATCAGTTCTTCTTCCAAGCGTTTCAAACCAAATTGCGTCACGCTGAACGCCTTGTTTTTGTAGCCGAAACCCTCGCCTTCGTCCTCATAAAATTCCGTTTCGACGTAATTGTCGGTGTAAAAAACTTTCAATTCTAAGGTCGTAATGTGCTTTTCGCCCACGAATTGTTGAACGGGGTAGTGGGGAATAACCGCGCCTTCGGCGACAAAAATCGGGATTTTACTGAGGGGGGTCTTAATTGTAATAGATTGATTACCAATGTATTGTTCACCCGTTTCGTAGTCGAACCAATAGCCTTCGGGCAAATATAATGTCTGTTTTTTCTGCCCTTTTTTGACGACGGGACTTATCAGCAGATGCGCGCCAAACATAAATTCATTTTCTACTCCTCCAATGTTTTCTTTATGTTTTAAATCATTTTGAAAAGCGAAGCTAATAGGTTTCAATATCGGTGTACCGTCTTGCGTGTGTCGCCAAAAAGCCGAATACAAATAGGGTAGGAGGCGATACCGCAACTCAATCGCAGCCTTTGCCAAAGGCGTGTAGGCGTCGCCAAAACTCCACGGCTCTTGGTCTAGACGGTCAATTGCGGCGGCTTTTGCGACGGTTTCCCAATCTTCGAGGGCATCTCCTGCGGCATTGTTGCCAGCCGTATGCACCCGATAAAACGGATGAAACGCGCCGAGTTGCAGCCACCGAACCATTAATTCGCCCGTTGATTTTTCCGCAAAACCGCCAATATCGCTGCCCGAAAACACAAAACCACTAATATTCAGCCGTTGCGTTTGCCTATTTGCGATAGCCAAATGTGTCCAATTCGCTACATTATCGCCTGTCCAGACGGCAGAATAGCGTTGTCCGCCGCTATAACTCGCTCGGGTGAGCAAAAACGGACGTTTTTCGGGTTGCAATTTTGACAAGCCTTCGGTCGTAGAACGCGTCATTTGCATACCATATATATTGTGAGCTTTTTTATGGCTCGCGCCAATGTTTTCGTAGTTGTGACGGACGTCGGTCGGAATTGTTTTGTTCCACACTTTGAAATTAGCGGGTTCGTTCATGTCGTTCCAAAAGCCCGAAACACCGTCTTCGTTGTACAATTTTTCGTAAAGCGAACCAAACCAATCACGGACTTCGGGGTCGGTAAAATCGGGATAAACGCTGTCGCCCGGCCACACTTGCCCAATCATCAAATCACCGTCGGGCCGCGTCAAAAAATAATTTTTTTCGACCCCCTCAGTAAAAACGGCGTAACCGTCTTCCACTTTTATTCCCGGGTCAATCATCACAACTGTTTGAAAACCAATGTTTTTTAAATCAGCAATTAATGCACTAGGATTGGGAAAATGCTTTTTATTCCACGTAAAGCACTTGTAATTGTCCATGTAATCAATGTCCAAATAAATCGCATCGCAAGGAATTTTCAAGTCTCGAAACGTCTGTGCAACTTCCTTCACGCGGCTTTCGGGAAAATAACTCCAACGGCATTGATGAAAACCCAAAGCCCACATCGGCGGCATTTCGGGTACGCCCGTAAGCCACGCGTAGGCTTTCGCAACGGTCAACAATTCGGGGCCAGCGATGAAATAATACGTCAAATCGCCCCCTTCGGCAGCAAATTCTAATTCATTCGTTTTCTTTGAATCAAAATCAAAAAACGTTTTATACGAATTGTCGAAAAACAAACCATAAGCCGTATTTTCGGTATTCAAACCATAAAAAAACGGGATAGAACGGTACAACGGGTCGGTTTTTTCGCCATAAGCGTAGGCATCTGTACACCAATTTTCAAAGCGTTTGCCGCGCAAATTGAGGGTTGTACTTTTGTCGCCGAGGCCGAAATACGCCGTTCCTTCGGGTGCAGCTTGTCGGCAACGGACGTCGGTTGTGCCTTGCATCAAGGTTTCTCGAAAATAAGGCCCCTCAGTATCAGCGATGATTTGGGCATTGTTTTTATCAAAAATGGCAATTTTTAAGTCGTTTTTCTTGATTTCAACCTTGAATTTAGCCGTTTCAAAGAAATAGGTGTTGCCATCCGTCGTCAAATTGAGTTTGAAATTGTCTGCTTTTTCATTCAAACAGATACGCCCGTTATCGCTCAACGCGTACAACGGTTCTTTGGCAAAATCATGTCGAAAAGTATAAGAGAACTGCACGATGTCGGCGCGTAAAAACGTCAATTTAAGTTGCATTTTCGACGCTGTTCGGAATAAAAAAGCCGCGTCGTGGCCTTCGACGGCGTACATTTCTGTAATGGTATCGCCTTGAAATTCGTTGAAAACATCGTCAAAGCGGTCAAAACCTTCGGTATTTTTGAGGTGGGCGCGTGTTGGTTTTTTTGCCATAACTTTTTTTAAGTTTGTATTTTTTTACGGAATTATGGGTTAAAAGACGCAACACCAAATCTGACGCGGGTTTGAAACCCGCGTCAGATTATAATTCGTTGAAAATCAACAAATTAGGTTTTAAATTTCTGCTTGCGTCTTTTAACTTGTAGTTATTAAAATGCTCCTAATCTGTTGATACTCAACTTTATATGTTGAGTATTTTCTGCAAAAGGTCATCCATTTGTTTTTCTTTAACGAGCCGTCTTTGTATTGTAATGAGGCCATATTTTTGACATTC
>JAYSRS010000302.1:0-4722 GCA_043720935.1 Saprospiraceae bacterium | reverse complement strand
CAATGTGAATTTGCCCTTTTTTGTTGGAAAAACACCCTATTTTTTTGAAAAAACTAGAGCATACATTTTAAATCAGTACCAAAATTTCATTTAATGTTTCTATGTTCACGAGTATCATAGGACTTTATTGAAGCGCAAGATTAAGCATATTTATTGTTTAGTGCAAATTATTTCAAAATCTAAGTCTCAAAACAGCTTTTCACCTTTTATTATAGGTCTTTTTTCTAAGCCGCTTAACATCGCGCCCGATAAGCAAATGCGGTCTAATTCCTCACGCGAGGCGTAAAAAACGTTCAAATCAACGTAGCCGTCAATGCCTTTGATTTTGCCTTTATTGCCATATTGCCAAAACCACCACTTCGCTGACCCGCCTAAACGGGGTGCTTCACCGCCGCCATATTTGGCAATCCAAATCGGGTATTTATCGAATTCTCCTGCGATAAATTTATTGTAAAATTTATAATGCGTATAGATAATTGGCCGAATCGAATATTTCAATTCTACCCAATACAACCACGTTTTGAGTTGCTTTGCGACTTCCTCACGTGACATATCTTCATCAATTTCTACATCTATAACGGGCGGTAAATCACCGTATTGCATATCAACGGTGGTCATAAAATTCTCCGCTTGCTCTTTGGCATCCATTGACGGTCGGAAAAAATGATAGGCCCCGCGTTTGATGCCCACGCGCCGCATTTCTTCCCAATTGCGGCAGTAAAACGTGTCGGCATAACGCCGTCCTTCGGTTGCTTTAACGAACGCGAAACTAACGCCGTCAGCCGCCACAGCGTCCCAATCCACCTTGGATTGATGCCGCGACAAATCAATGCCCTGCACGGCGTAAGTCGTGAGGCGTTCGGTGTCGCCTTCGCAACCCGTCAGTAAAAGCAGCATCGTGCTGATGTATATGGAAAACAGGATTTTTTTCATTGCGGGATAAAATTAGAATTTTTATTGAACCTAACGCGGTATTTGTGCTGTATTTCGACTGAAACCTCTAAAATTAATATATTCAGAAATTAATTACTTTTATTTAAAAGGCCTATTTAAAGGTTTTTTTAAACCATTTTTGCAAAAATCGAACCGTCTTGAGGCATTTAATGGCCGTATTATCACTTACGTATTTTTTCTAACATTTGTTGGCACAATCAAGATTATTTTTGAAAATTGAAGCACTAAGACTTAATTCTCTTAAAATTTCAAACGACCTTTGCACAAAATTGTATCACGGACTTCAGTCCGTGAATGCCATAAACGCTAAAATATTCAAGGACTGAAGTCCGTGATACCGTTTAATAACCGTATTTTATGAAAAAAACGACCTTATTATTGCTCCTTTTATCGCCTTTGTTTGCGTGCAAAAAAGAGGAAAATAAGCAACAATTGATTGACCAAGAAATTCGCAACGCCGTCGAGAGTTTTCGATTGAAACAACGCACGCAATGCCAAACGGCTGCTTTGGATTCAGCCAATAAAATTGTGGATTCGATGATTGTTGCCAAAAATACTTTGGTGGACACGTCTCTTTTTTCGGGAAAACCCGTCAAACCTGTCAAACCGTTGATTAAATCGGCTTTGGATACAACGCCTGTCGTGCCAATTTTACCAAAAAATTAACGTCTGAAATGTTAAAATTCAAGCAGGTTGAAAAATTTTCACCTACTTTTGTGGAGAATTCAAGAATTTTCAAATTTTAGATGTCAAAACTAATGCATTGAGGTTTGACATTTCTTGAAATATCTTTGTGATACTTTGGGGCTACATTGGCACTATAATTTATTCAACTTCATTTTTAAAAACAAAAAAAGCGCAGTCCATGAAAAAAACTATACTCGTTTTACTCTTAATTTCGGCTCAAATACTGAGGGGGGTATCTCAAAACATCACAATTACGTTGACGCCGCAAATCGTCAACGCGAGCGTATCACTTGATTCTTTTGAGGTGAAAGCGAAAGCGACGTTCAAAAATACGTCGGCAACAACGAAGAAATTTGTTTGGAAACGCACCATCGTTGCCATGACAAGTGGTTGGCAATCATTGGTTTGCGATGCGCAAGCCTGTTGGTCTTCGGGTGTGAGCGATGCACCTGAACAAATTACTGTTCCTGCTAATGGAACAAGCAATATTGACGCCTATATTCGGCCAAATCGGATTGCAGGTTCGGCGACGATTGAAATTAAGGTCTTTGAATTTGGCAACGAAGCGAACGCAATCACGGGTCGCTACCTTTTTTCAACGGCAACTTCCACCAAAGACGGCGGTAGAAACAATACGGGTGTAAAAGTTTATCCGAATCCTGCGACGGATTATTTTTCGATTCAAGACGATTATGACGTCGTTGACCGTGTTATCGTTTACAATATGATTGGTCGCGCCGTAAGAAATTATGCAACTGACAATTCTAATAATAGATTCACTTTAAACGACCTTCCCGAAGGGCTTTATATTATTCGTTTGTTGAATAATAAAGGTGCGACAGTCAAGACAATTCGGTTGAACAAGGCGAAAGCGAAAGCATAGCTAGATGTCGGATTTCGGACGGTGTTTCTGAAATGGAGCAGTTGAAATTCCCAAAAACGTTTAGGAGACTTCGGGTTTCCTAAACGTTTTTCTTTGTTTTTTGTCATTCAGTAGGAATCTCTATCGTGTGTGTTGTCGTTACGGGCATTGTCCTAACGTGTTTTGTCATTCAGTAGGAATCTCTATTTTGTGTTGTTATGCCCACACAAAATAGAGATTCCTACTAAATGACAAAACTTAGACAACGTACACGATAAAGATTCCTACTGAATGACAAAAACACGCGACAAAAACATGCGACAAAAACCTAGATAAAAATCACCTCAAATGTATAAATTAATTTTACAAATTATTGATAGTCAATTTATTATGCTTTGAAATTTAAAATTGAGCGTTTCTACATGAAATTATTTCTATATATTTTTTTATTTTCTTGTTTACCATTTGTGCTGACCGCACAAGTCAGTTTTACGGCCACAACGGATACCAAACAAGTGCCGATTGGCGAAGTGTTTGAAATCCAATTTTCGTTGAAAAATGCTCAAGGACAAGGGTTTAGACCACCTGTTTTTGGCGAATTTAACGTCGTAAGCGGCCCGAATCGGATGAATTCAATGACGATGGTGAACGGCTCGGCTTCTAGTAGTGAGACGTATAGTTATGTTTTGCAAGCCAAAAAAGAAGGCGTTTTTACGCTCGGTTCGGCGTCAATTTCTACGCCAAAAGGACAAACGCTCCGAACCGCCCCCCTCAGTATTTCGGTCATAAAAGGTAAAAAACAGACAATTTCCGCGACGGGTTCAAGCAAAGACGACGTGTTTATCCGCGCCGAAGCCTCGACGACAGAGGCACGTGTTGGCCAACAAATTATTGTGGATTACAAACTTTACACCCGCGTCAATTTGAGTGGTGTGAGCCGCATCAGTGAGCCGACGTATGATGGGTTTTATAAATTAGATGTCAACGATTTTAACCATTCTGACAACCGCGTTGAAATTAGTGGAAAAACGTATTTGACGCGTATTTTGCAGCGTTTTGCCCTTTTTCCGCAACGCGAAGGCAGTTTGGGACTCGAACCGTTGACCCTACAAGTGAGTATCGTGCGGGAGAGTCGTGGACAAAAAGACGACGACCCGTTTGGCCAGTTTTTTTCGTCGCCCGATTTAGAGCAAAAAGTTGTGACGGCTAATGCCTTGATTTTCAATGTGAAAGCTCTGCCTAACAATCCACCACCAAGTTTTTCAGGCGGTGTTGGCGATTTTGAAGGCACATTTTCTATCTCAAAAACCGATGCCACAACGGATGATGCGCTTTCTTTGCGCCTCACGGTTATGGGCAACGGCGATGCAAAGCGGTGGCAAGCCCCGAAAATTGCGCCCGTTGACGGTTTGGAGATTTACGAACCAAAGGTTTTGAAAGAACAAAGTATTGAAAATCAAGGAGAATGGGTGACGCAAAAAGAAATTGAATACTTGATTGTCCCTAAAAAAACGGGTGATTTTAGCGTGAAAACGGCTTTTTCTTACGTTAATACTGAGGGGTCTAATTTTCAAACGATTGACACCACGTTCACCCTCAAAATTCAACAAGGCAATAACAAGGCGGCAACGCTAATTCAAGACAAATTGCAAGACATTCGAGGGCTGAAATTGGCGACTTTTTTAACGAATGAAAGTGGACATTTTTATAATTCGTTGTTGTTCTGGGCTTTGTTTGTTGCCCCGTTTTTGCTGCTTGGTTTGGCCGTCGCATTAAAACAAATTCAGTTGCAACAAAGCCGCCGCGATGCCACTTTATTGCGTCAAGAAAACGCGCCGAAAGTGGCAGAACAGCGTCTAGCCGTTGCCCAAGATTTTTTGGCGAAAGGCGATAGAAAACTGTTTTACGAAGAAGTATCTAAAAGTTTGTTTAATTACATCAGCGATAAATTTCAAATGCCGTTGTCCGAATTTTCAAAATCAAACGTTCGAGAAAAACTTAGTTCTTTGAAAGTCAACGAATTATCTATTGATAATTTTATTAAAATATTGAATGATTGCGAAATTGCGCTCTTTGCAGGCCAAGATACTGAGGGGGGGGCAACGGGCATTTACGAACGCGCTTTGAAGGTCATTACAGATATTGAACAATCATTAAAATAAGTATCACGGACTTCAGTCCGTGAATGTATCAAAGTATTTAAACAACCACGGACTGAA
>JAYSRS010000301.1:0-14075 GCA_043720935.1 Saprospiraceae bacterium | reverse complement strand
AGCCCGTTCTATATTTCCTATAAACGTGCAAATCCTAACGGATTTGAGGCGTATTCAGGGTGAAAATAGGCGTTTTAAAAATCTTCGGCGTTTTCAGTGATTATCAGTAATTTGCAAATCAAAATTCATACTTTAATTTGTCTCTATTTCATTACTCATAAAGCCGTATTAATTGACGACACCCCTTAATTTTTAATTCTTAATTTTTAATTAAATTAACTGTTCGCCTGTCAAGCCAAACCGTCTTTCGCGGTCTTGATAGCTTAAGATGGCTTTATAAAAATCATCTTTTCTGAAATCGGGCCAATAGGTTTTTGTAAAATAAAACTCCGCGTAGGCCAACTGCCACAAAAGGAAATTCGATACGCGGGTTTCGCCACTCGTCCGAATCATCAGTTCGGGGTCGGGCATTCCTGCGGTCGATAGTTCTTGTTCAAACAGGCTTTCGTTGATTTCCGACGGTTTGATAAGCCCCTTCGTCGCTTTTTCGGCAAGCCGTTGCACCCCCCTCAGTATTTCCCACTTTGCGGAGTAATTTAAGGCCAAAACCAAGGTCATGCGCTTATTATCGCGGGTTTGCTCGATACCTTCAAGCAACGCTTTGTAGGTTGAAGAGGGCAATTTCTCGATGTCGCCAATCGCTTTTAGGCGAATATTATTTTTCTGCAAAGTCGCAATTTCCGACCGTACCGTGTCAATCAACAACTCCATTAAAGCATTGACTTCAAAAGCTGGGCGGTTCCAGTTTTCGGTCGAAAAGGTGTATAAAGTCAAGTATTTAATGCCCAAATCTGCCGCCGTTTCGGTGATTTCACGCACCGTTTTGACGCCTTCGTGGTGTCCCCAAACGCGGTTTTTACCTTGCGATTTTGCCCAACGGCCATTGCCGTCCATGATGATTGCCACGTGTTCGGGCAATTTTTCGAGATTAATTTGACTTTTCAACATTGCTTTGCTAAGACTATCGGGATGTGCCAAAAGAGAGGGTTTGATGAATTAAAAATTAAAAATTAAAAATTGACGAGCAATGGATGGATGATTAGCTACAATTTAAAATTAATCAGTTTTTAACACATTCGAAAGATATTAAAGCATTGATTTTTAATTGTTTAATATCGTGTACCTCCAAAAACAGGATTTGAGGGCGCAAAGGTAGAAAAACTTAGTAGATTATCGTTTTTTTCAGTAATCATTCCATTTTTATAAAAAAGTACCCCACAGTATCAGGCATTTTTTCACAACAAAAGGCAATAAGCGAGGTTGCTGATTGCCTTTTGTTGTTAAGCATATATTAAGTAGGTACAAAAAAAAATGGTCACTATTTGACAATAGTTACCACTTAACAAATATAGAAGGACACAATTTTTTGATATTTTAATGGGTCTTGAAAAGAGCGAAAACGTAACCGATAACATTTTTTTGACACTCAAAAGCCGTCATCGGTTACGGTTCTACTTAATGTTTTTTAGCTGCTTCGCCTGCTTTTTCCATTTTCTGACCCGCTTCTTTCACCTTTTCACCTACTTTTTGAGTAGCTGTGGCGGCTTTTTCTTTCACGGCGTCAGCGGCGTTGTTTATTTTTTCACCTGCTTTGTCAATAGCTGCACCTGTTTTCGATTTTGCTGTATCTACGACGGCGGCGGCTTTGCTTGTTGTTGTATCCACAACGGCTGCCGTTTTTTCTGCGGCGGCTTTGATAGCATCCCCTGCGGTTGCTTTCGGTGCATCTGAGCAAGCACTTGTACTTGCAAACAAAGCTAAAACTGTAAGGGTTTTGATGATGTTTTTCATCGTTACTGCTTAGTTTAAGAATTGGTTATAAAACATTTTTTCAAAGACCAACGTAGAGACAGCCCTTAAAATATCCGTCACAGTTTTCGAGAAATTTTTTTTAAAAATTAAACTTGTTCAGGAGCTAAACGCACCACCAAACCATCTAAATCCTCCGCCATCTTGATTTGGCACCCCAAACGGCTGCTGTCGCAGACGTGCATCGCTTGGTCGAGCATCGCCCACTCGTCGTCAGAAGGCGCGGATAAATCGTGATTACTTTCCACATAAACTTGGCAAGTCGCGCACAAAGCCAGGCCGCCGCAAATCGCCGCAACGGGCAATTCGTAGCTTTTGCAAACTTCCATCAGGCTCAACGGCATACCAAGTGGCACGTCTAAATCATGTGTTTCGCCGTGGCGGTCAATAACGTGTATGATTATATTATCTTTCATAAATAATTGATTACTAATTTTTTACGAGATTCAATGAGGCCCTGATTGAAGTGATGCGACTGATTTACGCTAATTTTTAGTTTCCCTTTGTCATTCAGAAGGAAATTAAAAATCAGCGTAAATCAGTGGCCCATAAAATCATAAACCGTCAATCCCCGTAACGGTGGTGTATTTAAACGACAGTTTTTTATTTGGAAAAACGGTTTTAAAAGCCGACTGAACGGCCATTGTCCCTTCGTGGAAACCGCACAGGATGAGTTTCAATTTTCCTTGATACGTATTGATATCACCAATCGCGTAAATGCCCGCCACATTTGTCGAATAATCAAACGTATTGACTTCAATCGCGTTTTTATCGACCGCCAAATCCCAATTCGCAATTGGGCCGAGTTTTGGCGATAGGCCAAAAAGAGGAATAAAATGGTCGGTGTCTCTAAAAATAGACCCCTCAGTATCGTGGCGAATTTCAACCGTTTTTAGGTGATTATCGCCTTGTAAACCAATGACTTCTGCTTGCGTAATGATTTTAATACGTCCCGAATCGCGTAGGTGCATCACTTTTTCGACCGAATCCAAAGCCCCACGAAACTCCGAACGGCGGTGAATCAAGGT
Source organism: Saprospiraceae bacterium (assembly GCA_043720935.1). Classification (GTDB taxonomy): domain Bacteria; phylum Bacteroidota; class Bacteroidia; order Chitinophagales; family Saprospiraceae; genus JAAFJT01. The sequence continues at coordinate 11,238 of JAYSRS010000301.1, read as the reverse complement.
CAATTCAGAAGCGACATCGGCCAAAAAAATTGACCAATCCAAGGCCGAATCGCCGCCGCCCGAAATGACAATACGTTTGTTGCGGTAAAATTCGGGGTCACGGACGATGTATTCGACACCTTTATCTTCAAAATCTGTAATATTTGGAATCGGCGGTTTGCGCGGCTCAAACGAGCCTAATCCACCTGCAATCATAATGACGGGCGCAATAATTTCGGTTTTTCGGCTTGTTATCAAGCGAAATTTACCATCTTCCAAGCGTTCAATTGTTTCTGCCCGCTCGCCGAGCGTGAATGTCGGTTTGAACGGCTCAATTTGTTGCATCAAATTATTGACCAAATCACCCGCCAATACTGAGGGGTAGCCTGGGATGTCATAAATCGGTTTTTTAGGATATATTTCTGACAATTGCCCGCCTACTTGCGGCAATGCATCCACCAAATGACACCGCATTTTCAACAATCCCGCTTCAAAAACGGTGAATAAACCAACGGGACCTGCGCCGATGATTAGAATGTCTGTACTTATCATATCTTATTTTTATGAAAAACGCTTTTTTCGCGCCGCAAAAATATAACAACCAAAGGACACACTTAGGTTTTGAAATTGGAAAAGAAAAATAAATGTATTTTGAAAAAAGAGGCCCCTCAGTATAAAACGTCAAAAAGCCTTGTAAAACGTCGTTTACAAGGCTTTTTTTCTTGATTTAATATCTGAAATCCCCTCACTCAAACGGATTAGAAAATTTTTCCGCCGTCACGAATGACTTATCTGTCAAGGTTTTTAAGAACGCGACCAAGGCTTTTTTATCACCATCGTTTATCTGCAAAGGTCTGAACGTGTTGCCACCTTGACCTGTGCCACATTGCCAACAGCCAGTCGTAGTGATTACCGTTCCACCGTTGCCTGTCCACAAAAAGCCGTTGAGAAAAAACGACAAATTAGGGTGTTGTTGAACGCCACCATTGTAGTGTTCGACGACTTCTTCAAGCGTTTTAAAACGGCCATCGTGCATATACGGCCCCGTCAACTCGACATTGCGAAGCGTTGGCACTTTGAACATACCGTTTTGTCGCTCGCCCGTAATTTTTCCAAGGCCATTGTCTTGATAATTGACATCTAAACCAATGTTTTGCGCCGAACCTCTACCACTAAACGTGTTGACTGCGCTAAAACTATTACTGCTGTGGCAACCCGTGCAGTGCAATTCATTGAAAAACAAAGTACGGCCTCGATTTTCTTCTGCCGTAAAACTTGCAAAGTTTTGAGTTAAAGCGGCTTGGTCAAATTTCGATTGGTTTGAGACCATCGCCCGAAGGAATTGCGCCACGGCTTTCGACACCCGCTCTTGCGTAATGTCGGGCGTTCCGAAGGCTTTTTGGAACAAATTGGCGTAATACGGCGTCCGTTGGAGCTTTTTGACAAGATTGTCGGTGTTGTCTAAGCCCATTTCGATGTGGTTGCCGACGGGTTGCAATACTAAATCTTCAAGCGTTTTGGTGCGTAAATCCCAGAAAAAACTGGATTCCATACCCGCATTAGCGAGGGCCATCGCATTGCGCGGCGTGCGTTCGCCTTTAAAACCTTCGCTTGATGCACCAAAATCTGCAAAGCCGTGTTCTTGATGGTGGCACGAGCCGCAGGAAATGGTGTTGGTGAGCGAGAGTTTTTTATCATAAAACAGAACCCGACCGAGGGTTGCGCCGTCGTCGGTTTGCGGGTTCGTAGCGACAACACCCGTAAACGTACTGGATGCTTTGTAGCTGGCAACATTGGCTGGCAACTTCAAATTGTCGGTCTCATACTGAGGGGTGTCTTTTTGACAAGCGTTGGCTAAAAGACACGTCGCGGCAACGGCAGCGATAATAAAGCGACTGTTGATGTTAATACGCATGAGAAAAATGGGTTTAAAAAGATGAAAAAATTTAGGTTTTCAAGAACAGAAAAATCAAAAAGTAACAAGTTTTAATTTACAATCAATTGACAGTCAAAAGTTTGCAAATTTTTAATTTTTAATTGCCTTAAAAAAGAACCGTGATATAAATAGCCGTCGGTGGCAAAAAATCAAGCTCATGTGACCCCACTTTTTTGCCGACTTCATTAAAATCTGGATTGGTCGAAAACGACGTTTTTTCTTGAAAAGCCGAATAGCGATACCGAACCGCCGTCTCGGTTGACAGAGCAATATTGCGCCAAATTTGGTAGCGAATCCCCGCCATCGGTGCTGCACCTGTTCCCCAAGTCGTTTCGCCAAGCGTCACGATATCGAAACCTGAATCAGCCACCAAAGCCTTATCTTTATAGCGGCCTAACAAGTCAATACCGTAATAAAACGTCCATTTATTGTTAATATCTCGTTGCCATTCGTAGCCCAAACGGAGTTGAAAATCGCTGTTACGCGTCGTTTTGGTATCGGCAAGTTTACCGCTCGACTCATTCCGTGCATTCAAACTTGCCCCCAAACCTAATCGCCAATAGCCGCGTTTGAGGCGCATTTTTGCCGTCAAATAGTAAGGCGTTTCCGTAATATTGTTAGAATCAACGGTTGTTCTGCCGCTAAAATTCAGGAATTGCTTGAAAAACGCAGAGCCATTGACGCCTACTTCGTAGCGCGGACGTACGTCGAGCAAAGGCATTGTGGCCGTTACGGTTTTAGTTGCTGTTTTAGCGTCCGTTTCAGGCTGTTTTATTTGAGCGTTTAGATTTTCATTAATAAAAAATAAAACGCTGATGTAAAAAACTGTTGTGATTCTCATTATTGAAGGCTTATAGTTAATGATGAATGATGAATCTGTTTGATTGACTTCAAAACACCTCAAAATACTGAGGGGGCTGATTCCTACTGAATGACAAATCTGAACGATTAAAAAAGTGTAAAAATTTGGTTATCAATTGTTTATGATTCTCCAAAGGTTACAAACCCTTGAAGAATTGCTTAATTTTTTATTTTTTGAACCGCCGTTCGACCCGTTGAGTTGCCATTGCTGAACACAATAAAGGCGTTGTCGATGGCAAAACAACGTGCGCCAAGCACTTTTACAGGGAGTCTGCGGACAACTTTATACGTTGATGTATCAAATTCATCGAGGCTAAGACCTACCGATGTATTGCTCGATAAGGCAAAGAGCTTGTCGTTCTGTGTGCTAAAAGTAAAATCAGTGTAAGAGCCGCCATTGCTTAGCAAAAGGCTTGTTTTTAAAAGTAAAGACGTTCTAGGGAATACACCACTGCCGACAATAAACTCATTGCCGTTTGGCGAAATTCTAAGAATCGACAAACCACTTGCGAAACTGATAAAATTCATAATCCCGCCGTCCATTACTTGACCTTGCTCTGTATATTGTATTCTCGAAATGCGGACGCTTGAAGTAAAAGGGTCGCGCATGATGAACTCACGCGCACTTGGATTTTTGGCCATAACACTGCCCAAGGGAAGACTTCCAACAAAACTTAGCGTATATTGGCTAATAATAGCGTGGTTTGTGATGCTCACAACTTTAACATTATTGATGCTTTCACCCGTAACAAATATAAAAAAACCATCAGTCGTTCCCGCAGCCGATACAACTACAGGCGCGCTGCCAAATTGAAGCGTTCCTGTTGATTTTAGCGTCTTAGCATCAAAAAAACTGACCATATTAGTTGAAGAACTATAAGCCGCAATGTCTTCATTTTCGCCATTTTTACTCGCTACCGCCAAACGCATCCCTGTCAACGGCAGAACGGCAGCACTTGCAACGATGCGGTCAGCCGCACCGTCGTAGCAGAGCAACGTGTTGGTAAAACTACCTGCTAGATAAAATAATGGCTTGTTTTTGTCATTATTGCTCACGATGTCGTTAAAGGCCGTTCCCAAATCCAATATATCGACATTTATTAACACATTGCGACTAGACAAATTCCGACCACTCAGTCGGGCAAAAACGCGGTAATGCGTCCGAAAGGTCTGCGTTGAAATTTTTAGGTCATTGAACGTCGTGATTTTCGAGTCCGTAATGCGGGTGACGATTACGGCAGTAGGATTGCCCGACAATTGAGCCAAATCAGGAATCGAATCACCCGTTGAGCGAACGATGGTGTAATCAATAAAATCGGACGTTGCGATTTTTGTCCAATTGAGTTGGGTGGCATTAACCAAGTCCGTAACCGTCAATTCAATGGGAAATTGAACGTAAGTGGATGCCGCTTCTTTTTTACATGAAAAAGAAAAAACGAGCAATAAAAGTGCAGAAAAGCGCCATAAACACTTGAAAAAGTAAGTATTTTTCATTTCAACAGACATTATAGGTTAAGCTAATATTTTAAAACTTGACAAAATTAAATCATCAAAAAGAGCTAAACAAATTATTGATGGACTTTAACACTTTATAGACAGCTTTTTTTCTGTCAAGTGAGGGGTCGATAAAATAAAAAAGGCAATTTCTCCAATTTAACGCAAAATGTTAGGTAGTTTTTTTGACATAAACGCTGCTTGGATTTTATAGTCAAAATACTGAGGGGCTATAATTTTGTTTTTTGAACGAATGCGTCGCCGAACACATATATATACGTGTCGAGAACGAAGCAGTGACTCGTTTCAATTTATCAGCAATTTCCGCTTTGGGCTTCTAGGTTGCGGCGTAGCTGCAAAATCTCGGTAATACGAAACATAAGAACTCGATTTTTCCTGCGGTGTAACCGCAAAACCGTGTGTTTAGCGGTTACACCGCTCTAAAAATGATTGGTAGTTTAAATATTACCGAGATTTAGCAGCTACGCCGCCGTCAAAAAAATAAAACGGAAATTTGTGGATTTATAAAAAAGCCGCGTAACAGATTCAAAATGAATCTATTACGCGGCTTTTCATCGCACGCAACGTCGTCGAGGTTCAAGACTTCGACGATGTTTTAAACCCGCACCGACGTTTTAAGGTCAATTTTAATCATCATCATCTTCACCCGTCTGAGCCGCAACCGTTTTATTCATCAGATACGCCTTCAAAAACGGCGTCAAATCACCATCCAAAACAGCATCCGTTTGATTGGACTGATGGCCCGTTCGGTGGTCTTTCACGCGGCGGTCGTCGAGGACGTAAGAGCGGATTTGACTGCCCCATTCGTTCTTCATCTTTTGGGCTTCCACACTGTCCCGTTCGGCGGCTTGACGTTCCAATTCTTTTTCATAAAGCTTTGATTTTAACATCTTTATGGCCGTAGCGCGGTTGTTGATTTGGGAACGGTCTTGCTGACACTCGCAGACAATACCCGACGGTAAATGCCTGACGCGGACGGCAGATTCGGTCTTGTTGACGTGCTGTCCACCTGCACCCGAAGCGCGAAAAGTGTCCCAACTCAAGTCCGCAGGATTGACATAAATTTCAATCGTATCATCGACCATCGGATGCACAAAAACGGACGCAAATGAGGTCATGCGCTTGCCTTGCGAGTTGAACGGACTCACCCGCACGAGGCGGTGAACACCGTTTTCGGACTTCAACATCCCGTAGGCTTGCTCGCCTTCAATCGAAATTTCGACCGATTTCAAACCCGCCGCATCGCCTTCAACGCTGTTGAGTTCCGATATTTTGTAGCCGTTTTTATCGGCCCACATCCGATACATCCGAATCAGAATCGACGTCCAATCACAGGCTTCTGTACCACCTGCCCCTGCGTTGATTTCCAAAATACAGTTCAATTCGTCTTCGGGTTTGTTGAGCGTCATCTTAAATTCGACGTTTTCAATGATGCCCAAAGCCGTTGCGTAGCTCTCGTTTGAGGCTTCTTCGGTCGAATCGCCTTCTTTCCAAAGCTCCAATTCGAGTTCAGCATCGTCCACACCGTTCTGAATTGTGGCATAATCGGCGACGCGTTTTTCGAGTGTTCGGAGTTTTTTCATGGTTTCCTGCGCTCGGTCGGCGTCTGCCCAAAAGTCGGGATTGCCCGCTTTTATTTTGAGGTCTTCAATGTCGCGTTCTGCATTAGCGACGTCAAAGATACCTCCTCAATACTGTTAGGCGGTCTTTCAGCCCGTTCAGTTGCTCAATCGTCATTGCTTATGATTGGTTAAAAGGTGAATGGAAAATGGCGTTTCTCTTGAAAAGCGGCGCGAAGGTAGTCGGAAATGGGAGAAAATGCTTGGAAAGTGCTTAGAAAGTGGTTTTATACTGAGCAGTGCGTTTTATATATTTTTAGAATTAAAAAATTCCCGAAGGGAATGTATGTTTATAGGAAATTGTAAGCCACGATGTGTCAATCCCGAAGGGATTATATGTCAAATTCTTGCACTTTTAACATACAATCCCTTCGGGATTAGATAAAAATCTTGTAGTCGTTTTCTATAAATATACATTCCCTTCGGGAATTTTTATCCATAAAATAATTCTAAAAATATATAAAATGCACTACTGAGGGGGTATCAAAAAGAAAAAAGAAGAAAAAAAACGCCGTGTCCTCCGTGAACTCTATGTGAAACAAAACAAAAAAGGAAGCCGCATTGACGACGAATCGCAATGCGGCTTTTTTAATAACCATTTCAGACAGGTTCGTAGGAAATGCTTATTGTTTTGGTGCCGAAATAAGGCTTGGTGCATTAGCAGGAACACCCGCTTCAACAATCTTTTCGTTCACTTTACCTTTGATCATCAAAACGCGGGCATTTTCGCCTTCGTTTGTTTCAATCGTGATAGATTTTGCAAAATCACCAATGCGTTGTGTGTCGTAGCGGACTTCAATTTCGCCAGTTTCACCTGGTGCGATTGGTTCTTTTTTGTAGCTAGGCACTGTGCAACCGCAGCTACCACGTGCATTTTTGATGGTAAGCGGCTCAGTTCCTGTGTTTTTGAACTTAAAGCGGCGAAGGGGGTCTGCGCCTTGGGCGATTGTGCCGTAGTCAATTTCCGTTTTTTCAAACGTCATGACGGGGCCGCCGATTTTTTCAGTAGGCGCACCAACAGTTTGAGCGGGTGCGGCAGTTTGAGCGGGTGCGGCAGTTTGCGCCGTTGCGAAAGTAGCAACTAAGGCGGCGAAAGCGAATGCTGAGAGAATACGTTTCATCGTTCGTAGAGATTTTTGATGATAAAATGATTTTCCAATAAAAAATTTTGTTAACTGGTGCAAAATTAACACCCCCTCTATCATTTTCTGTTAAGCGGCTGTTAAAGCGTGTTATCCAAAGGTAAAAAGAATAAATTTTATGTTCAAGAAAATGCGTAAAATCTTGAATAACAGTGCTTTATAGACGTAACTTGAAAAGAAAAGTAACGTGTTAAAATTTGCTTAAAGTGTGTTGTGGGATTACCTTTTGCTGCCCGAGCCAGAGGTAGTAGAACCTGTCGTATTTTTTTCAGTCACCGTTCCCTTAATCGTTAAGGTGTGCTGTGGCTGCGTTTCATTCGTCTCAATGAACACGTTTTTGTTGAAAAAACCAGACTTATTGGTGTCATATTTGACCTCAATAGTCCCCGTTTTTCCAGGTTGAATAGCCTCATTGGGCCATTTTGGGACGGTACAGCCGCAGCTGCCCCGTGCGTTTTTGATAACCAATGGCTGGGTACCCGTGTTCTTAAATTTGAAATATCGAACGCCATCGCCGCCTTGTGCGACTGTGCCATAATCAATTTCAGTTTTTTCAAATGTCATCACGGGACCACTTTGTGCCATTGCGAAATTGACTGTCAGCGTCAATGCGAAAAGGATAAAAGTGAGTTGTTTCATTATCTACAAATTTTAATTTATCTTATAATTGTAATCAACGATACAAATGTAATACCATCCCATAATATCCTTGTGTTAACGAAATTTAAAGATATGTTACTTATATTTTAATTTTTATCAATTGTTTTAATGATTGACATTAAACAATTGATAATCAATTTATTACAAAATAAAAAATTGTTCAAAAAAAATAAAAATTTATTCTAAAAAAATCAATATGTTCAAATAAAGTCGATTTTTTGTTAACAGAAAATCGCATTCATAAAAAAATTTAAAGAATACAATGCAAATGTCATGTGATGAAAATCGTATAGAAATTGTACCTTGCAAAAATCAGATATAATATCAACGACTCGACAAATACCCCCTCAGTATAAAACGACAAACAGCCTTGAAAACATCGGTTTCCAAGGCTGTTTGTCGTTTTATACTGAGGGGGTAGCACACAACGAAAATGGGGAATCCACCCCTTAGTATTTTTTAGCCGTTTTAAGGGTTTACAACAGTCGCCACGTCAATTTATCGCCCACAACCACGACAACAAAAGATTTGATATTTGTCCGCGCATTAAACTTTGGTGTATCAAGATAGCCTTGCAATTGAATGGCTGCGGCCTTTAAAATTGTGTCGGTTGCTTTTTTACCCGCTTTGGACGCGTATTTCAATTCCATCGTTACCTCATATTCTGGTTTTTGTCCACGTATAGCTTCCAAAAACACATCCATATATGTCCAATCTGTTTCATATTCGGAGTGAATATAATAAAAACTCTGCTGGTGTAATAAACTGACAATAATGGCTTTAAGCGTATTTTCGTTAAAATGTGCGGAATCCCGCGTTGAGAAATAGTTGACGATGAGTTGCACTTGCTCAAAAAAGGCTTTTGGATTGCCCGTTGTAGCCATTTCTCTAATCGCCTCATTTACGGGTCTGTTGTCTATCGGTAAATGAGCGCGCTCTAAAATAGAATTGAAGAAAAAATCAGCATAGAGTTTTTTAATCACATAATTGGGAAACGAAAACGTATAAGCCCCCAAATGCTCCTTTGAAATCGTCAAAAAACCCATATAAAACAAGAGACTTACGAGGTCATTTTGATTAAAACCACGGTCAAAACTGTACTGATTGGTTAAAGTTGCCGTCACTTCACCGCTTTCTAACAATTCTTTCAGTACGTCTAAATATTTGTCTTGATTGCCTTGAATGGAGAACAATTTTTGAATTTTACTGTAATCAGAAGCGACATTCGGGTCGAGCATATCATCGGGATAGCGTTGTGTGGTTTTGTAAGCGTCTGCAAAATATAAAACCATGTTAGGATTATATAAATGCTTTTTTACATTCGAGTTGAATAAATAACCGTCGTACCACAACCGCATATCGTTGAGCGTCGTTGGTATTTCATCAGTCGGCATTTCAATACCCGCTAAGATACCTTCAACTTCTGTTTCATCAAAACCCGTCATTTGGTGAAAAGTAGGCGTTAAGCTAATGTTTTTAGCGATATTGAAGCCGCTTGTTAAACTATCAACCGTAATTGGCGAGACACCCGTCATAAAAATACGGCCTACTTGTCCTTGTCCCGTAGCAATCTTTATGGTTTCATAAAACTTACGTACATAACCGTTTTTAGTGACGATTTCCATAAAGTGGTTGAAATTAAATGAAATGAGTTCATTGGCAAAATGGTCATATTCGTCCATCAAAACGTAGATTTTAGGCGTTATTTTGTTGTCCAAATGACACGTAAATAAGGCTTTCATCATTTCATTAGGTTCTGTATTTCGCAAAATAAGTTGTCTTTGCTCTTTTGTAAAAAAAGCATCGTATTGGCTTAGAAAAATGGTAATACCTATCTTGACACTACTCAAGAAACCGTCAAAAACGCCCTGTTCCGTTGACGTATTGATGCCGCTAAAATCGAAATTCAATAACATATATGTATTAGCAAGGCGCGTCGGCTGCTTGCCAATAAACGTGTGGCCAAACAGTTTATCAAACTCATTTTGGTATTGTAAGCCATAGTAATAACGCAGCACCGACAGCAAAAGGCTCTTTCCAAACCGACGCGGACGGAGATACATGAGATAGGTTGAATCCCAATCTTCCAACGTTTTTATATACGAAGTACGGTCTTGATAGAAGTAATTTTCTTCTACCATCGTTCGATAATCGCTCTTTCCGTAAGGTATTCTGATCATTTTTTACTATTTTTTAAGCAAAGGTAGGCTTTTACTCAATTTTTTGCGACACATTATAAACCGTCAAAAACAACTCTTCCAAATCAGCCATATTGACGGCTTCATTGACGGCAACACCTGCCGTCGCATCACTGATAATGCGTTGGATTTGCGTTTGAAATTGGTCATTTGTCAGTTTCAAAAACCAAGCGTTGAGGTCGCTCGTAGGCACGGCGGCGAGTTTTTCAAGCCATACGGCGGGTTGTTTTTCGGCGTCGTTGCACCCCCTCAGTATGCGTTCAATTCCTGAGCGAATTTGAGGATTTTCTGACACATTATTTTTAGAAGAACTGACGATAAAAACAAATTGAAAGGTCAACAACGGGTCTTTTGTCGGATTAGCCTTGAACATTTTGACAATCCACTCCAAATAGGCCGTCAAATCGTCCGTCCAGCCCCATTCATCGAAGTCAATTCTGAATAGAAACGTAAAAAAGCGGTAGGGCAATCGCGCCGAAGGTTCAGCGACGAGGGTTTCAATCGGCGTTTTGTCCAAGCCAAAACGTTGCATTCGTTCGGCAAAATGTTGTCTAAAAAGGGGTTCGTTGTCGCTCAAATCGCCAAAATCATCGAAAGGTAAAAACGGCACATCCACGCGCTCAGCCGCCGTCCTTTTACAAATTTTACGAGGAAAGTTAATGGCTAAATCGCTGCCTTTTAAGGTATTATCAATGATTTCATAAATAACGCGTTCCGCAAAATTAGCGGGTTGTGCCGACGATTGAGCGGTGATAAAATAGAACTGAAACGGTAAATTTCGGATGCTGCGATATGCCGCTTTGAAATCAGAATAAGTCGTTTCGCGGTTGCAATCCACGAGTTTTATTTTGCCGAGAGGCGATAATTTCAAAGCCGCAATTTGCTTTTCAAGAGCCGTGATGTTGGTGTTTTTCAAGTCTTCGGGCGTCAAATTGTCAATCAATTTGAGCAACGCGTCAACAATTCTTGTTTGCTGAACTTTTAAGTCAGAAGGCGTAATAACGCCCGCAATCTGTTGATTTTCAAGGGTTTTCAAATGCCCACTTTGCGTAAAAATGGCATCAAAATAAGTTGATTCTTCCGACAAAACAGCTTTCAAACGCGCCAATACTGAGGGGGCATCGGCGGCAGCAAGCGATTGACGCAGTTCTGTTTTTAAGGAATCAAGCAGCATTTTCTTATTTTTTACCATTCAAAATGGGCCACTGATTTACACTGATTTTTTATTCTAAGGAACGTGAAATAAATAAAAGCGTATTTTCATACGCACTGTTTTTCGCTGCGCGAAAAAGGCGTGCGGGAAAAAATCTATCGGAGGCAGCTTGTTT
>JAYSRS010000300.1:0-4734 GCA_043720935.1 Saprospiraceae bacterium | reverse complement strand
TTTTCCACCGTCAAACCACACATTTTGACAGAACTCGAACTCATAGAACGCTGCCGACAGCTCGACGCAAGAGCGCAACGCACTTTATACGACCGCTTTGCGCCGAAAATGCTCGGCGTGTGTCGGCGGTATTTGACGAGTCGAGAAGATGCCGAAGATATTTTAGTAGAGGCTATGTTTAAGGTCTTTGACAACATCGAATCGTATGCCAGTATGGGCAGTTTTGAAGGATGGATTCGCCGAATTGTTGTCAATGAAGCCTTAATGTTTTTAAGAAAGCGAAAAATGTTGCTCGTTGAACCCGAAACCGTAGATTTGCAGAACAGTCTGACGCACAGCGACCCCCTCAGTATTGAGCATCAATTGGCCGCCCAAGACATCCTAAATTTGCTCGACCGACTGCCTACGGGCTATCGAACTGTTTTTAATTTATATGTGATTGAAGGCTACAAACACATCGAAATCGCTGAATTATTAGGGATTAGCATCAATACCTCAAAATCGCAGTTGATTTTGGCAAAGGACAGGATGCGGAAAGAATTTGAAAAAAATAAGTAAAACTCTGTGTTCTCTGTGAACTCTGTGTGAATCGAACACGCAAATAAAATGGAAGAAAAAGACCTGTTTGATATGTTCCGCGAAGGCAGCGAAAGCCTCACTGAACAGCCCACAAGGGACACTTGGCAACGCCTCGAACGGCGGCTTGCGTCGTCAAAAGCGACAAAAAAGCGCAAGCCTTTGCCTTTGCAACTCATGGTTGTGGTGGCAACGGTGGCTTTGTTGCTAACGGCGGGGATTGTGAATTGGGTTGTGGCAAGAGACCATCAAGCGCGGTTGAAAAATCAAAAAGATTTCGATGGTTTGCAATTTCTAGTCGGTAAATGGTCGGCTTCGGAGGGAAATGTGCAAGACAAATTGGTTTTTGAAGCGGATAATGCGTCCAAAAATCCAAAAATACTGAGGGGTCTTAAAATATTGACATTCAAGGATTTACCCGTTCAACGCGATACATTCTTATTAGAAAATAAAGGGAAACAGACGACTTTTACGGTTAAAAATCAAGTCTATCAACTCAAAAATGTAAATAATGCCGCGTTTCTATTTATCGCCGCCGATGGTTCGGTCATGCGTTTGCGTAAGGCAAGTGAGGAACGCTTTACGCTGTCTTTTGGGGAAGGGCAGATTTTTTTGTATAAAAAATAATAAACTGTTTTAAGACCTTACGCTCCCGATGAAGGTCGGGACAAGACCTGTTTCTCGCTACGCTCGAAAGGCGTGCGAGAAAGAATTTTTTAAGGGCTACGTTATTTTTTGTTGAAAAATCGAAGATTTTTCAACAAAAAATAACGTAGCCCCCATAGATTTATCTAACGGGCGTCTTTTGAGCGCAGCGAAAAACAGCCCGTAAACCGTGTAAATAGGTTTTAAAATCCTTTTTTAATCAAACGCCTTCGCATTCTCATAATGCAACACCGACAACACCGTTTGCCCCACCGCTTTCAAGGTGTTTCTATCAATGATTGACATATTATCGTTGTGTGTATGCCAATATTTGCCAAAACCTGCCGTTTCCGTTGGATTGTTAATGATGTCAATCATCGGAATTTTGGCCACTTCGTTGACGTATAAATGGTCGTCGAGCATTGGAAAAGACGACGATTCGTTGACAAAATAGTTTCCAAAACCGTGATAATTAGCCACACGCCACACCTTCGCCACAACGCCAGGGGCATATTTTTGAGAATTGGTTTCCCTTGGAAAACGGGCATTTTGCGCGCCCGCCATGTCCAAATTGATGCCGTAAGCCGCTTTATAACCTGCTACGTGCGGTTTTGCTGACCAATATTGCGACCCCAAAGCCCATGTTTTGTTTTGAATTTCGGCTTGTGCTTCCGTCAGAGGGCGTACTTTTGTGGTGTCGCCATAGTCCTCGGCGTCAAAAAGCACGATGTCAACGCCCAAATTACTGAGGGGATGTGCTTGCAATTGTCGCATCATTTCAATCAACATCGCTACCGAAGAACCGCTATCATCTGCCCCTAAAATCGGCTTGTTACGCTTTGTCGCATCCAATTCTTCTTTACTATCTGCAAACGGACGGCTGTCCCAATGAGCCGATAACAGCACCCGTTTAGTCGCTTGAAGATTGTAGCGCGCAATAATATTGGTCGCTTTGTGGCTTTTTCCGTCAAATGTTTTGACATCAAAGGGCTGTTCTACGACGTCTGCACCATATTTTTTGAACTGACTTACCAAGTAGGTTTTCACTTTCCGCGCACCTTCCGTACCTACAACACGGGGACTCATGCCCACGATTTTGTCGGTAAAATTATAGGCCGAATCAGCGTTGAAAGATGGAATAGCTATTGCGGGTAATGGTGGAACGGGCGGCGGCAGTGGTTGCTCATCAGGACAAGCCTTCGTCAAAAACGGCACAGCGAAGGCCAAAATAATGAGGTACACAAACCATTTAGCGTTTTTACGAATCATTTTCTTTATGTGAAATTTAATTTAAAAAATGTAGAGGCTTTGTAATAAAACTGTTGGGCAGAACTAAAAAGCGGCCAAAATTACGCTAGTCTGTTCTCAAAAACGTTATTTTGCCGAAAAATTGACAACATTAAAGCAATTTCGGATTTCAAATTCCTCATTTCAAGGTGTAATAAGTTGATTACCAACGGTTTGAAAATGAGATTGTACATTTCATCATGCTACTATACATGGCCCACTAATTAAACAGATTGGACTGATTTACACTGATTTTCTTATTATTTCCTAGGAAAAATCAGCGTAAATCAGTTGTATCAGTCAAATCTGTGGCCCATGTACAGTAGTATGACATTTCATCTTAAAGGAACTCCTCACATTTTTTTATGAAGAATATAGTCGTTTTTATCACATTCTTTACGCTCCTTATTGGCTGCAATAATTCGCAGAAAAACGCGGCGAATCCGTCGGCGAACCCCCTCCGTAATCGAGACCCAAAAGTTGGTTTAAGTCCCGATGAACGATACGGCGAATTGTTCGATTCGATTCAATTGAGTGGCCTGTTTCCCGATTCAAAAACCTTCTTGGATTGTTTGCCCGTGACGACAACGGACAGCATCATGGCCGCGTTCAAAGAAGCAAAATCTAAGCCCGATTTTTCGTTGCAAAACTTTGTCAATCAATGGTTTATCTTGCCAAAATTGGCTGCTGATTCTTATACTTCTGACCTCCTGTCGTCGCCCGAAAGTCACATTGAAGACCTGTGGAAAGTGCTGTCTCGACCTGCCGACACCTTCAATTTAGGAACACTTTTGGCGTTGCCAAAACCGTATTTTGTGAGCAATGGACGCGCCCGTGAGGTCTATTACAAAGAGGCTTATTTTATCATGTTAGGTTTGCAGGCGGCGGGACGTATTGATGAATTAGAAAATATGGTGGACAACTTCGCCTACCTTATAAATACTGAGGGGTATGTCCCGATGGGCAACCGAACGTATTATTTGGGTCGTTCTCAACCGCCGTTTTTTGCGTGTATGGTGCAGCTTTTGGCGGCTGAAAAAGGAGAAAAAGTCTTGAAAAAATACTTACCGCAGCTTGAAAGTGAATACAATTTTTGGATGGACGGCGCGCAAAAAGAGGCCACGAAGGAGATGTTTACCAAAAATCGGGTCGTTCAAGTGGATAGAAATACGTTAAATCGGTATTATGACAAATCCGAAACGCCGCGTCCCGAACACTTCAAAGCCGACCGCGACAGCGTGAAAAAAAGTGTTCGCTCCGAAAAAGAGACATACAGACACCTTCGGGCGGCTTCCGAATCAGCTTGGGATGGCTCAAGTCGGTGGTTGGAAAGCAACAAAAATGGGGCTTCGATTCACACGACCGACATTATTCCCGTTGATTTGAATGCTTTGATGTACAACCTCGAAATGACGATTTCTAAGGGGAAAGTGGTTGAAAAAAAGGTGGAAGAGGCCGTTGAATGGGAGAAACGCGCGTCAAAACGCCGTGAAGCCTTGATGCGGTATTGTTGGAGTGAATCGAAAGGGATGTTTTTTGATTTCGATTTACAAAAATACCATCAAACCGAAACGATTTCGGCAGCAATGGCCTATCCGTTGTTTTTCAAAATGGTCTCAAAACGCGAGGCTGACCGCGTGGTGATGGCGATTCAACAAAATTTACTGAGGGGGGGCGGCATTGTCACAACGACGAACAAAACGGGCTTGGCATGGGATGCGCCTTATGGTTATGCACCGATTCAATGGTTGACTATCAAGGGTTTACGCAATTATGGGCATGAGGAAACGGCCAATGACATAAAAAAACGGTGGTGCGATTTGACGGCAAAAGTCTTCAAATCAACGGGTAAAATGCTTGAAAAATACAATGTCGAAGATTTGACGCTTGAATCGGGCGGCGGCGATTATCCTGTTCACGACGGCTACGGATGGACAAATGGCGTGGTGTATAAATTGTTGAGTGAGAAGTGATTTCGACGTGAACGTCGTCGAGGTTGCAACCTCGACGACGTTTAAAATATTACGCAGCAATTTCCGCTTTGGAATTTCAAGTTGCGGCGTAGCTGCAAAATCTCGGTAATACCAAGCATACGAAGCCGATTTTTCCTGCGGTGTAACCGCAAAACCGCTTGTTTCGCGGTTACACCGCGTAAAAAATTGGTAAAGAGTTCAAATATTACCAAGATTTGGCAGCTACGCCGCCGTAAAAATCCTAAAGAGGAAA